>CALMFJ010000027.1 GCA_937862865.1 uncultured Pseudomonadota bacterium
CCATGTTGAAGTGCGTGAAGCCGCGGTTGTTGTATGCCAGTGCGAGCTTCGGGTTGACCGCGATGGCCCTGTCCTGGTCCTTGAGGGCTTCGGTATATTTTTTCTGGCTGTCATATACGAGCCCCCTGTACGTGTACGCCATAGCGTAGGAAGGCTCTATCTCGATCGCACGGGTGTAATTTGCAATTGCCGAATCGAGGTCGCCGAGGACGTTCTGTGTGACGCCTCTCCGGAAATATGCGGCAGCATACTTCGGGTTTATCTTTATCGCACTCGTGTAATCCTTGATCGCCTGGTCGTACTTGCCGAGGCTGTGATAGGTGTATCCCCTGTTGTAATAGGCGGTCGCATAGGACGGGTTCAGGGAGATGGCCTTGTCAAAGTCGGCAAGTGCGCGGTCGTACCGGCCGATCGTGTCGTAGTGATAACCTCGGTTGTTGTAGGCCGTTGTGTAGGAGGGGTTCAGTTCGATAGCCCTGTTATAGTCGCGTATTGCAAGCTCGGGTTTGGAGATATAATCGTATGCAAGGCCCCTGTTGCTGTATGCGGTAGCAAGGTCCGGCTTAAGCTCGATCGCCTTGTTGTAGTCCTTGATGGCATCTTCATACCTGTCGAGGCCGTAGTAGGCGTGTCCCCTGTTGTTATACGTGAGAGCGTCCGAGGGGTCGAGTTCGATGACGCGGGTGTAGTCCTTGATGGCGTCTTCATAATTGCCGAGGTCCGCCTGGCAGTAGCCCCTGTTGTACCAGGCTTCGACAAATGCAGGGTTGACCTTTATTGCGCGGGAAAACTCGGCGATCGCGTCAGGGCATTTACCTGCCCTCGCAAGCTTGCGGCCCCTGTCGTTTAGCTCGTCCGGTGACTCGGCGGCGAGCGATGAAACGAAAAAAGGTGCAGCGATAAACACAAGACAGAGAAGCCACGTACCAGGGAACCGTTTTGTACCGGGTTTCATGAACCCCCCCCGTAAGCTAAAGCTTGAATGATGTGAGCCGCCGTGCAGCCTCGGCTATCTTCTCTTCTCCCAGTGTTATTGAGATCCGGAAGTAACCTTCACCTTCATCGCCGAAACCGCTTCCCGGCGTAACAACGATACCCGTCTCCTCAATTAGTTTTTCACAGAAATCGGAGGATGTAAACCCCTTCGGCACCTTTGCCCAGATATAATAGGTGGCCTTCGGGCCTTTTATGTCGACGCCGAGGGCTTTGAACGCCTCAACCGCCATGTCCCGCCTTTTTTCCAGCCGTGCGTTGAGCTCGGTCACGGAGGCCTGGTCGCCGGTCAACGCCTCGATGCCGGCGTACTGCACAGCCTGGAACGCACCGGAATCGATGTTCGTCTTCAGCTTGCCAAGATTGTAGATGCCGTCGGCGTTGCCGACCGCGAAACCGATCCTCCAGCCGGTCATGCAGTACGTTTTGGACAGGGAATGGAATTCGAGGGAATATTTCTTGTCCCTGTCGAATTCCAGGATGCTTTTCGGCCGGTACCCGTCGTAGGCTATCTCGCTGTACGCAGCGTCGTGGCAGACAAGAATGTCGTAGCGTTTCGCAAGATCCAGCGTTTTTTCGTAGAAGCCGTCGTCGGCGCAGGCCCCTGTCGGGTTGTTCGGATAATTGATAAAGAGAAGCTTCGCCTTTTTCAGCACATCCTCCGGGATGTCCTCGTACCGCGGCAGAAAACCGTTCTCTTCTTTGAGGGGCATGATATAGGGGGTCGCCCCTGCAAAGATCGTCGCTATTTTATACACGGGGTACCCGGGCGACGGGCACAGGACAACATCCCCGGCTTCGGCGTATGCCCACGGGATATGTGCTATCCCTTCTTTCGAGCCGATGAGGGTCACGACCTCGGTATCGGGGTCAAGGTCGACCCCGAAGCGCTTCTTGTACCATATCGCCGCCGCCTGCCGGAATTCCGGCATGCCTTCGTAGCTGGGATACCGGTGGTTTTTCGGGTCGTCCGCGGCCTCTTTCATCTTCGCGATGATATTGGCCGGTGTAGGTATGTCCGGGTCGCCGATGCCGAAGTCGACGAGGTCCATCCCTTTCGCCCGGACCTCCGCTTTTTTCTTATCGATCCGCGCGAAAAGATACGGCGGGATCTGTTCAATTCTCGATGCTGGTTTCACCATGCCGGCCTCCTTTGCCCATACTGACAGAATGTGTATGCCGATAATGCGGGCACTGTACTGCAACGTGCGAATTTGATAGTTACAACATGTCCGAAGCTTCGTTGTAAAGTCTTTTTTGAACGAGAATTCATTTGAAATGGTTTTTCCTGATATGTAACAATAGTCGTGATGAAAAGCGTTCTGGAGGCGCTTCCCGCCGATTTCCCGCTCATTGAAAGACCATATGCAGCGATGGCCGGCACGATGGGGATAACGGGCGGACAACTGATCGGGAAGCTTGCTCTTCTCAAGGAAAAAGGGATCATCCGGAGGGTCGCGGCCATGGCCGCGCACCGGGCGGTTTCCTATGAAGGCAACGCCATGGTTGTCTGGAATGTCCCGGCGGAGCGTATCGAGGAGGTTGGGACGATAATGGCCGGCTTCAGCGAGGTCAGCCATTGCTATGAGCGGGGGACATCGGGCTACTGGCCGTACAGCCTCTATACGATGGTCCACGGGAAAACACGCGAGGCGTGCGCCGGCGTGATCGATCTCATGGCGTCGCGGTCCGGCATCCGTGATTACCGGGTGCTTTTCAGCAAGCGGGAGTTTAAAAAGACATCTTTTTCGGTAGGGACATGATAAAGACCAGATCTGACGAATATTGCGACGAGGCCCGGCGGTGCATCCCCGGCGGCGTCAACAGCCCCGTGCGGGCCTTCCAGTCCGTCCACGACAGCCCGTTCTATGTGAAGCGGGCAAAAGGGGCCTATCTCTACGACGTGGACGGGAATTCCTTTATCGACTTTGTGTCGTCATGGGGGGCCGTCATACTCGGCCATGCCGACGATGCCCTGATAGGAGCCGTGAAGGATGCGCTCGATGACGGGACGAGCTATGGGGCGTGCCATCCGTACGAGATCGAGCTTGCCCGCCTCATCGTGGACGCGTTCCCGTCGATGGAGTGCGTCCGCCTGACCACGTCCGGGACGGAAGCGACCATGAGCGCGATCCGGCTTGCGCGCGGATATACCGGAAAGAGCGGGGTCATAAAGTTCAGGGGATGCTACCACGGCCATGTCGACAGCCTTCTCGTCAAAGCGGGTTCCGGTCTTGCGACATTCGGCATTCCGGACAGCGCGGGCGTCCCGGCCGACCTCGCGAAGCACACGTATGTTGCGGATTTCAACAGGCTCGAGTCGGTCCGGCAGATCACGGGCTCTTCGGATGATATCGCGTGCGTTATCGTCGAGCCCATCATGGGGAATATGGGGGTCATCCTTCCCGAAGACGGTTTTCTCAAAGGATTGGAAAGCCTGTGCAGGGAGCGGGGCATCCTTCTGATCTTCGACGAGGTCATCAGCGGTTTTCGCGTTGCCTTCGGCGGTGCCCAGCAGATATGGGGCATAGACCCGGACATCACCTGCCTCGGGAAGATCATAGGGGGCGGGTTCCCCATCGGCGCCTTCGGGGGAAAGAGACATATCATGGAGCGCCTTGCACCGCTCGGTGACGTGTACCAGGCCGGAACGTTGTCGGGTAACCCGGTTGCCGTCAGGGCCGGGATCCATGTGCTCGGCCGTCTCGGAAGCGGCAGGGGAGAGATCTATCCCGGGTTCGCGCGGATGGGGGAAAGATTGTCGGCGGCAATGCTTGAAACTGCCGGGCAGCACGGGGTCCCGTACCGGATAAATGCGATAACAGGAATGTTTACCGGCTTCTTTTCCCGGGATGCGGTCACCGGTTACGACGCGGCGGCCGCCTGCGACAGGGGGCTGTACGAAAAATTCTTCAAGGGGATGCTTGCGGAAGGGGTCTTCTTTGCCCCGAGCCAGTTTGAAGCGTCGTTCTTTACCTGCGCTTTCAGTACTGCCGAGATAGACAGGACCATCGAGGCCGCCGGAAAAGTGTTCGGCACGATCCTGAAGCGTTAAGGAGGTATGCAATGTCGAAGGTTCCGAGGGCGGTCGCGTACATCGACCTCAAGGCCCTCGAGTATAACTGTTCGTCCATACGTGGCCGTCTGAGCCCCGGCGCCGGTCTCCTCGGCGTCGTCAAGGCCGATGCTTACGGGCACGGGGCGGTCGAGATATCGAGGAAACTGGAATCTATCGGCATAGACTACCTCGGCGTGGCGACGGTGGATGAAGGGATCGATCTGAGGTCGGGCCGGATTGCGAAACCGGTGCTCATCATGAGCGGACTCTTTTCCTGGGACGAGGTCGAGCCCGTTGCACGGTACGACCTGACGCCTGTCGTCTACGACAGGGTCGCCCTGGCGAAGCTTACCGGGGCCACGCAGGGCTTCGCAAGGCCGCTGAAGGTGCACCTCAAGTTCGATACCGGGATGGGAAGGCTGGGATTTCACCCGCGGGAGGCGGGAGATATCGCGGGCATGCTTGTCAGGGCACGCGGGATACATGTCGAGGGCCTCATGTCGCATTTCCCGGTGTCCGAGGTGCGCGATGACTACGGGCTTGAGCAGGTTGCGGCATTCCGCGGGGTGATCGATACCTTCAGGTCCGCGGGGTTTGACCCGGCATACATCCATATGAGCAACTCGGGGGCGATCGTCAACTACCCGGAGGCGCACTTCTCGCTCGTTCGCGCGGGGATAAGCCTGTACGGTTCCCATCCGTCATTGTCCCTCGAAGCATCCCTGCCTTTGCGGCAGGTTATGAAACTTTCCGCCCGTATAGCGTTCTGCCGGGAATTCCCCGCGGGGATGTCGTTAAGTTACGGCAGGACGTTCACGACCGGCAGGCCGTCGAGGATCGCGTACATACCCGTCGGCTATTCCGACGGCTACCCCCGCTCGCTTTCAAACAAAGGCACCGTGCTGATAAACGGCACGCGCTGCGGCATTGTCGGAAGGGTCTGCATGGACTGGACCCTCGCCGACGTAACGGACGCGGGCCCTGTCAACAGCGGCGACGAGGCCATCCTCCTCGGCGAGGGCGGCCGGGAGGGGCTCCGTGTCTCCGCGAACGAAATGGCCGAACATGCGGGAACGATCCCCTACGAGATCCTGTGCAAGATCTCGCGCCGGATCGAACGGGTTTACGTTTAAAAGACCTCCTCTCTGCGAGAGGGTGTCTTTAGCCTTTCATTTCCGGGTAGAGCTGCATGATGTTGCGGACGATCTCGAGGTTTGAGAAGAAGATGTCGAGCATCTCGGGGTCGAAGTGTTTGCCTTTTTCTGCCGCCATCGTTTCCAGGACACGCTCTTCGTCCCACGCCTCCTTGTATGACCGCCCGGAGCTCAGGGCGTCGAAAACGTCGCAGATGGCGACGACCCTGCCGAATACGGGGATCTCTTCCAATTGTTTGCCGGGGGCGTTCCCGTCGTTGCTCTTATAGCCGGGCAGGGGTTCCCCCGTTGCGTAATCGACAAAGCCGGGGTACCCGTGACCGTCCCAGCGTTCATGGTGGTTCAGGGTAACGAGAAAGGCTGCCCTGTCGAAATCGGAGCGCTGGTGCGAAAAAAGGCGGGCCCCGAGGTATGTGTGACGCTTCATTATCTCGTATTCTGAACTGTTCAGGCGTGCCGGTTTTTTGAGAATAAGGTCGGTGATCGCGACTTTGCCGACATCGTGAAGCATAGCGGCCATTTTGAGAACGTCCCGGTTCTGCTCGATCTCCGCCTCGTTGATCCTCTTGAGGCGCGCCCACGCCTCGTAAAGCTCGACGGAATACGACGACACCCTGTTGACATGCGCGCCGGTCTCCATCGGGTCGCGAAGCTCGGCCATCTTGATCATGCGCAGGATGATGTCGCGGGTCATCGTGGCGCGTTCGATGGCGATCGCAGCATTGTTTGCGAAATGCACGACGAACGGCTCGTCTTCGGGGAGGAACGGGACGATATTGCCGTGCCCGTTCTTTGCGTTGATAAGCTGGAGCACGCCGACGACCTCGTCGGTGTTCGTCTTGAGAGGGAAGCACAGCACGGACTGGGTCCTGTACCCGGACAGCCTGTCGTACGACGGGTCGAAAGAGAACGGGACGCTGTCCGTCAGGTCGTAAACATTTTCGATATTGACGACCTGCCCGGTGTTTGCCACATAACCCGCGATCGACTGGTTGTTGACGGGAACGGTGAATGTGGAATAGATCAGCTTCTTGCCCGGCGGCAGCAGCTTCTGGAGGGTTTCGTTCTGGGTATACCTGAAAAGGAGCTTGCTCTCATCTTTTATGTAGATGGACCCCGCGTCGGCGTTTGTCAGGTACCGGGCCTTTGTAAGGATCCTTTCGAGCAGGATATCGATGTCGCGGGTTTGTATGACTTCGAGGCCGACATTGAGGACTTCCTGGAATTTTTTCTTTTCGTCAATCATAGCGGTCAATATCGGTTCCGACAGGTCCGGCAGGTAAGTGAGAGGCCCTATGCGCCCAGCGCGTATGCGAAACGTGCCTTGAAATCTTCGGGGGACATGTTGGCGGCCCTTGCGATATGTGCAAGATTCTGACCTTCCAGGTCCTCTCTTTCAAGGCGGATCATGTATTTACGGGCAACCTCGTACGCCTCGGTCGATGTATCGACGGTCCTTATCTTTACCCTTCCGGTCTTGTAGTCTATCAACTCCACAAAAGGTACAGGCCTCAGATTACCTTCGAATTGAACGATCATGGACCCCGAGCCTCCCCGCAGCAGGAACCTCACGGCGCCGTAGCCGAGATTGCGCGTGTATTCGACATCGAAAGGAATAGGGTTGGCTGCGCGCAACTCATACCCGATATTCTTGTCGACGATGCCTACCTCGATACCCAGCTCGGTCAGTGTTTTATTGACAAAATCCCTGAGCACCCTTCCGAGCTGGATCTCAGAAAGCTTGAGTTCGCCTTTTTCGTTCTTCTCGACCTCTTCGTGCTCCCTTAATTCTTCGAGGTCGAACTTCTCGGAGATGCCCTCGGCCAGTATCGCTATGCCGTAGTCCCTTCCCATGCTCCTGCGCTTCAAGATGGCCGAGGTAAGGATATCGGCGACTTTCTTGAAAGAAAGTTTTTCCTCGGGAAATTCCTCGGGTATCAGGGACAGCGTCGCGCCGGCCGCCTTGCCCATCCCGAGCGCCAGGTGCCCGGCATGGCGCCCCATGGTCGTGATGAAGTACCACCTGCCCATCGTGCGGGCGTCTTCCATGATGTTGTTGACGATATAAACCCCGACATGCCGCGCCGTCTGGAAACCGAAGGTGGAGAACCCGCCGGGGAGGGGGACGTCGTTGTCGATCGTTTTGGGCGTATGCACCACGCTTATCGAGCCGCGCGCCTCCCGTTCTATCCAGTTGGCCATGTAGAGGGTGCCGTCGCCGCCGATCGTTATGAGATGCTTGATGCCGGCGCCCTTCAGCGTGGACATGAGCGTCTTGAACTTTGCCTTTGCATTTTCCGGTTTGTCGCGCGATGTGCGGAGAATGGAGCCGCCGGAGGCATGGATACGGGAGACATCGTCGATCGTGAGCGGGAGAAAAATATCTTTGTGCCCTTCAAAAAGCGCCTTGAAGCCGCCCATGATGCCAAACACCTTTTTCCCGCAGTTGATCGCCTC
Organism: uncultured Pseudomonadota bacterium; assembly: GCA_937862865.1. Taxonomy (GTDB): domain Bacteria; phylum Desulfobacterota; class Syntrophorhabdia; order Syntrophorhabdales; family Syntrophorhabdaceae; genus Delta-02. The sequence continues at coordinate 7,663 of CALMFJ010000027.1, forward strand.
GATGGTGGCCGCGCTGATCACACCGTTGATGCCCGGTGCCGGACCGCCGCCGACGATTATCCCGATAGCCTCCGTTGCCATGCTGTTTATTGTGCATCTTTCCCTTTTTATTTGCAAGATTTTTTGTCATATGGTCTTATGAGGATCACGCATGAAAATCGGCTTCCACGTTTCCATATCCCGGGGCTTTGATGCCGCGCGGGAAGAAGCCCTCAAACTCGGGTGCGAGGTGATACAGATATTCGTCAAGAACCCGAGGTCCTGGGCGGAAAGAGCGCTGACGGACGGGGATGTCGAGGCGTTCGGCCGTCTGTCCGCATGCCTTCCCGTCTACGCGCATCTTTCCTATCTTCCGAACCTCGCGAAGGTCGACGGGGACGAACGGAACCTCAAGGGCCTCCTCCACGAGGCGTCGTTATGCGCGAGGCTCGGCATCAGGTACCTGGTGGCCCATCCCGGATCGCACCCCGATAAAGCACATGGCGCGCAGATGACCGCCGCGGCGGTAAATACCGTTCACGACAACCATGATGTCACCGTCCTCATCGAGAACACGGCCGGCCAGGGCAGCGCGCTCGGGGCGAACGTCGGGGAGCTGGCCCGCATCTACGAGGGCATCGGGGACAAGGACAGGGCCCTCATCTGCATGGACACCGCCCACCTGTTCCAGTCGGGATACCCCATAGCCGCGAAGAAGGGCTGGAACGGTCTTGTGAGCGAATTCGACCGGGTGCTCGGCATCGAAAAGATCGGTCTCTTCCACCTCAACGACTCGAAGGCCCCCGCGGGGGCCCGCATCGACCGCCACTGGCACATCGGGGAAGGCGAGATCGGCCTCAAATTCTTCAAACGGCTGTTGCAGGACAAAAGATTTGCCCATCTGGCTGGCGTCATGGAGACGCCCAAGATGGGCAATATGGACGAAACGAATATGAAGGTGATGCGGTCTCTATTTCCGGCGCTGGTGCCGCGTTCTCCTTCTTAATTTTTTATATTTGTGCTTCCTGATCTTCTTTTTCCTCCACTTCATCACACTGCCCATCGACTCACCTCGTTAATATTAGAAAGTTAAAACGTATTCCCGGAAAATTGAACGTTAACAACATAACCTGAACTCGCGTTTTTTTTCAAGCACATAATGAACAGACCACTCGCGGGCCCAACGGCGGGCCGCCCCGTTCATATTGAAATAACCCCCCAAACCCGCTATAATAACCACCACGCGCCTGTAGCTCAACTGGATAGAGCAACGGACTTCTAATCCGTAGGTTTGGTGTTCGAGTCACCACAGGCGCGCTTCTTTGTTTTTGCACGGCTTCCTTAATCTCTGACGGTTCCCTCTTCTTACCGCTTGATCCGTAGCGGTTTATGATTTTTGAGGAACGTCCGCATCAGGGGTCCCTCTTAACGAAAAGCCCTGGCGCGGAGGTGTTGAATGAAGGTGTGTCTGCCGTCCGGCGTTTCCGGCCGATTGCGCCTTGACCGAATACCGGCCAAGGTTTATGCTTGGTTATGGGCAAGACAGGTAAACAGGATAGGGACGGGTACATGCAAAAGGTCCGGGCAGTTTTGATGATGGCAGCGCTGATCGCGGCGGGAGTAATTCTGTCAGGCGGCAGTGTCAATGGCGAGACCCTTGTTGATTGTCTTAATATCTGTGAGGCCGCCAACGTCTGCTCTTATAACATTTCTTCAGCAGACGGTGAAACTTTCAGGAAGGCAAGCGTATGCCTGGGCCGCCTACAGGGGTGCAAAAGGAAATGTGAGGAAAAATATCCTGCCTCCAGGGCTCCAGGAAAACCGAAGCCGGGCGAGGGCCGCGCAGTGGTGCAGAAGCCCGGGCCGAACGTAGACCGCCCCGTGGTGTTGTACAGCGCCGGCGAGAGGTTCAAGACGGTATCCGTCACCTATAAGGAGGGTTTTGGAGCCGGGCAGGATGCATATGATACGTATCATCTCCGTTCTGTCGATAAAATGTTTGACGTCCCCGGCACCTGTGTTGAGATCGTCAATTGTGACCCGGGATCTGTGAAGACAATAACGGCCCGGAGCGAAAAAGAGGCGGTCGAGTTCACACCGAGCAAGGCACCGGCTGCACCGTCAAAAGACCGGGACAACCGACCCTGGTTCCTGAGGCACTGGGTGCTTTCTATGCTCTTCGCACTCCTCGGTTTTTATTCGGTGGTCACCGTTGGGCTGTCAGGGGGCCCGGCCCATGGCGAACATCCATTCATAATGAGCATTTGCCACCTGATCGGGTTCCTCTATCTCGCCCAGGGCTGGGCCGGCGGGTACTTTTATTCTTATCTGGTCGTCATTTCAGGTACGGCAGCCCTGTCGGTATACGCCTGGAGTGCGGTGGGTAAACCGCAGCGGACCCGGATGATCAGGTCGGTGATGATAGCGTGCTACGTCGCGATGTTCCTTATCATCAGTATCAAGACGTACGCAGGCAACGCTTACAGGATTGAATCGATGGGTAGAACAATGTACCAGGTATACGTCCCGAAACATGACCGCAATAAGATACAAGCCCTCGGAGGCAAGGGGGAGGTCGTTGCGGAGTTTACTCTGACGAAGGGCATCGATTGCAGGACCGTCATTTTCTGGCGGGACGAAACCAGGCCCGGTTCGTTGAAAATCATTCCCGCATCAGGGAGTCCTTACGTCATTAACATTAACTAGGACATGTCCGGCCTATTCTTGAGTGTGTTGAGGTGTTGAAGACGCTCTTAGTGGATGACCGATGACCGGGAGGCTCTTCAAAAATTAAAAAGCCCGCCAAATCGCGGGGGGCGCGGAGCTGACGGGATATTCTGGACAGGATCCCGTTCCTTGTTTTGCCTTGCATTCCTCCGGCTGTTTTGATACCGTATTCCGGTCCTTTCATTCTTAAGTAACTTCATCCCGATAAAACTGAAAAAGAATGAACAAGGAGACTCCTTTATTATGCAGCGTCTCGCGAGGATTGATGCAGCCGTAGGTTTGGCGTTCGAGTCACCACAGGCGCGCTTGTTCTTCATGCCTGTTCTCTTCAT
>CALMFJ010000028.1 GCA_937862865.1 uncultured Pseudomonadota bacterium
TCGGCATGGACCCGGACCGCACCTTCGTGACCGGCAACGTGAAGTACTACCGGCCGGCCATCGAAGGGTTTCCCGATAAGGCAGGCAGGGGTGCGGTCATCACGTTCGGCAGCGTCAAGGAAAAAGAGCTTGACAAGGTCTATGCAGCCATTGACCTCCTGAAACAGAGCTTCCCCGGCTCCCGCTATTATATAGCCCCCCGGGAGCTCCACCTTGCGGAAGACATTGAAACGGAGATGTCACGCAGGTACAGCACAGGCCGGTACTCCCGGATAAAGGGCGGAGCGGATGCCGCAGCAGACATCATTGTTGTCGATACGGTCGGTGACCTGCAGGGCATATACGGGCTCAGCGCCGTCGCGTTCGTCGGCGGGTCTCTCGCACCATACGGCGGGCAGAACATGCTGGAGCCTCTCTTTGCCGGTACACCGGTCCTGTTCGGCCCGTTTACGGACACCTTCCGCGATATCGCTGAGGCCATACTTCAAAACAGGGCCGGATTTCTCGTAAGGACGGGCAAGGACATACACGGGGCAATAGTCAGGCTTCTGGGCGACGAGGGCCTCTACGCGGCCACGCAAAAGGCCGGCAGGGAGATTGTTGCTCGGCAGACGCACGTCATGGAAGAAACAGCCAGGACCATCATGAACAGGCTCCAGGCAGCCCGTTCCGGCGGGAGGCCCTGATGGAGGCGTTTGACAGGCTCGTATCGCTCATGGAGACCCTGCGCGGCGACGAGGGGTGCCCCTGGGACCGCAAGCAAAAGATCCAGGCGTTCAAAACATTCATGCTTGAAGAGGTGTACGAGATAATCGAGGCCATTGAGAAGGAGGACCTGTCTGAACTCAAGGAAGAGCTCGGGGACCTCCTGTTCCACATCGTGTTCATAGCGCAGATATGTAAAGAACGGGGGGCTTTCGACATACAGGACATCATAGAGAATGTATACACGAAGATGTACCGCCGGCACCCGCATGTTTTTCAGAAGGAGGACCTCGGCGCCCCTATCGAGGAAAAATGGGAAGAACTGAAACGAAAGGAAAAAGAAGCCAATTATTCCCTTCTCTCCCATATCCCCCCGTCCATGCCCGCGCTCCTGAGGGCGTACGTGATAACAAAAAGGGCCGCGAAGGTCGGCTTCGACTGGCCGAAGATAGAGGATGTCTACGAGAAGATGGAGGAAGAGACCGTCGAGCTGCGCAATGCTCAGGCGACGGGAGATCAGGAGCGCATGCGTGAAGAGGTCGGCGACCTTCTCTTCACGGTCGTTAACATAGCGCGCTTCCTTTCCGTCGACCCGGAAGACGCGCTTCGGGCAACATCGGATAAATTTATCAGGCGCTTCACCTATATCGAAGAAAACACAGACACCCGCTCCGCCACCCTCGAGACCATGGACAGGCTCTGGAACGAAGCAAAGAACAAAAAATAACCTACCATTTACCGTCATCCCGGCGCTTGACGCCGGGATCTAAGGTTTTGTTTTTTTGTTTTATCTTTTCGTAGTTGAATGTTGTGGAAAATCCGAGAACTGCATAAAAGCCAAACCTTGGATTCCGGCGTCAAGCGCCGGAATGACGGGAATGGGAAGCTTGGATTCCGGATTACCTTAAAGTCACCCGATTGGGGACGACAGACAAAGAGGGGTTGTGACACAGTCTGATAACGGGACGTAAGCCCGGTACCAGAGGGCCAGGTTCTTTTTAATGCCTTACGCCTTACGGTTTTTGAAATTATTCTGCTTTGACTACATTGGCTGCCTGGGGGCCCTTTGGTCCCTTTACTATTTCAAATTCTACCTTATCCCCCGTTTTCAGTGACTTGAAGCCATCCTGCTGTATAGCCGAGAAATGAACAAAAACATCTTCGCCACCATCCTGCTCGATAAAGCCATACCCCTTTGAATCGTTGAACCATTTGACTTTTCCCAGTGGCATACTGCGTAAACCCCCTTTTTTTTGATAAATCAACTGGTTACATTTAGAGCAATCTTATTCCCATACAAAAAACGTGTCAAGCGAAATCTGTCGGGACATACTGAAATCATACGGGAAATGCCGTTACGGACCTTTATCGCACGACGAAGCCCACGGAGTCCATCACCTTTCCTTTCCGGTCGACGATGGTCACGGTGTATGCACCGGGTTTCGGCTCCCACAGGAACAGGGGGCCATCCGCCCCGGCATCGCTGCCGTTGATCATCCACCTGAACCTCCTGCCTCCCGGCTCGAAACGCAGTCCGACGCGCTGGAGCGACGCAGGGATGTCGGGGTCTATCGTGATCAGGGTGCCTTCCTGCGGATACACGATGCGCGCCTCCTCGTAGACCGTGTTCGCCCTGACGCGCGCGAGCGGTTCGGTACCGGCAAGAAACAGCTCTTCGCGAGCGGGTTCCACATTCCTCTCGAAGTCGACGCGGGCCTTAACAACGCCGGCAGGGGGTTTCGGCGCCTTTGACGGCGACGAGGCATGGAGAAAGTTCATGATCTCAAGCCATATCGGTGCCGCCCCGCTTATCCCGCTCACATCCCGCATCGGCTCGCCGGAAAAATTGCCGACCCAAACGCCCACGGTGTACCGGCTTGAAAAACCAATGCACCAGTTATCGCGCATGTCCTTGCTCGTCCCCGTCTTTACAGCTGTCCAGAAACGGGTCGACAGGAGGTTCTCAAGACCGAACGTCATGGCCCGCGACTCCCTGTCCGAGAGTATCTGGCCGACAATAAAGGACGCCCTGTCGTCCATGATGCGCACCCCGGCCCGGGGCCCGCCTTCGAGGGTCAGCCTGAGCGCCGACCGTAAGCCCCCCCGGGCGAGACAGCGATATGCGTTCACGAGTTCGTACAGCTCGACATCCGCCGATCCGAGGGCGATCGAGTAACCGTAAAACTCCGGCTCCTCCGTAATACTGCTGAAGCCGATGCTCCTGAGCCTCTCGACAAATGACGAAACGCCTGTCACAAGGAGGGCCTTGACCGCCGGGACGTTCAGCGACGAGGCGAGTGCCGTGCGCGCACTTACCGTGCCCCTGAACTTGTTATCATAGTTCTGCGGTACATACAGGCCCGTCGGCGTATTGATCGCAACAGGCGTATCCTCCAGCAGGGAAGCGGGGGTCAGGTATCCCTTTTCGATGGCGAGCTCATACAGGAACGGCTTGAGCGTCGAACCGGCCTGCCTGCGGGCCCTGATCCCATCGATCCATACGGCGCTCGATGTGTCGGCACTGTTGCCTACATATGCCAGGATCTCGCCCGTGGCATTGTCAACGACAAGGACCGCCCCGTCCGACACATTGCGCTCCTTCAGTGATGCCAGGTTATTCTTAAGGCTTTCAAGGGCAAACCTCTGGACCCGTCCATCAAGCGTCGAGACGGCCCTGTCGCGGCCCGGCGCAAGGAGGGCCCTGGCAACATGCGGCGCCAGGGCAACATCGAACCTTATCTGATAGGCGGATGCGAGGGCTTCCCCGATCTTGCGGTCAATATCGCCCCGGTCAGCCTCTATGCCCGTTTTTTGACCAAGCAGGGCCGACCGGAATGCCACTCTGTCACGCGGGGCATTCGGAGAAGCAATAAGGGAGGCCAGGATCAACGATTCCGATTGTGTTATCCCCGAAGGCTCTTTTCCGAACAGGCCCCGCGAGGCCGCCCGTATACCCTGGAGCTCGCCCCGATAGTAGACAAAATTGATATACGCCTCCAGTATCTCCTGCTTTGTCCACACCTTCTCCAGGGCAAGCGCCGTCAATACCTGGCGCCATTTCTGCCCGAGGTTCCGGCGCCCCCTTTCCGGCTTTAGCGTCGTATCGATCATAGACGCGGCCTGCATCGAGATCGTGCTCGCCCCCCGGAGCCTTCCCGACGAAACGTTCCGGATGAACGCTGCGATAAAGGCCCGGATATCCACGCCATGGTGGCTGTAAAACCGCCGGTCTTCTCCCAGGACGACCGTCTTCAGAAATGACGGAGAAACGTCCGACAGGCTGGCCCACTCAAGGCGGCGCCCCGATTTGTCTGTCCTCAGTGTGTGAATTATCTCTTTGTTCCGGTCAAAAAGTACGGCATCGGAGACCCTGTACGACGCCCTGATATCGTGAAACGCGGGGACCCTTATTCCCTTTACCGAAAGTGAAACGGTAAGGGCCCCCGCGATCGCGATGCATACTGCGAAAAAAACGATGGCACAACAAAGAACCGCAATGCGTTTCGGGTGTTTCAAAAAATAGGTCCTATTTTCTTATCTCTATCGTCCTGTTCGGGGCCTCGCCGAACATTTCCGGGGCATAAAGCGCCTCCACCCGGGTCTCCGGCAGGTTGAAAACACCGTCATTATTGAGCCGGACGGTGTATTCAACGGTCCATGTCCCCTTCGGCACGAATTCGTAATAGACCCGCAGTGCCTCAAAAGACCTTTCGCGGTATGCCTCCCACGCCCATCCCCTCTGGTTCCCCTGCTTCGAAAGGAGCCTTGAATCCTGCCCCAGGCCGGAGCCCAGGATCGATGACCCCGCCGGTATGGGATCGCTCACGACCACCCACGTCATCTCGGAACGGGCATCTATCTCGAGCTTCACGCGCATGACGTCTCCCCGCGTCCACACATCGGGCGACTTCCGCTCGACCGCGGTCACCGTCTTTTTGATCGTATACCCCGATGCGAACGGTTTTTTGAGGGGTACCGCCGCGATGCTCTGGACCGTCACCCAGGGCTTTCCCTTACCCTTATGATCGATCCGCAGGGTGCTCTTTTTGTCCGGCCACCCGAGCATCACGGTCCCGCCCTTCGAAGTGTCTCCCCACGTGATCGTCTCCTGTTTCTGGGCGAGCGATACGGTCGATGCCCCGGATACCGGGACTGCCTCAAACTTCCGCGAGAACTTGTCCATCGCAAGTGTGCCCCATGCGTTTGCCGTTGTCGTGTCCCAATGGCCCCTTCTCATCCTTCCTGCCAGGCCGCGCGCGATGCGGGGGACATCCTCGCGCCATGCATCGAAATCGACCGACGCCGCCAGTATCCTGGCTGCATTGAGGTCTGTGGACACCATGAGCCAGTAGAGCGCGTCTGTTCTTTCCGTCGAAACGTTCATTGTCGTTCCCTGGAAATTGAGCCGGCCCCTCAGGATGTTGCCCGCCGCCTTGAGCTTGTTGTCCCGGTCGGGGACCCCCGGCGTGTGGCGCAGGACCTCGATCCAGTCGAGGACCGCCGACGTCGGCCACAGGTTCGGCTGGACATCGATCGTGGTCAGGAGCTCCTTCGTGCTCTCTTTATAGCGTGCAAGGGCGGCAAGGGCGGCGATCTTCCGTATCGACAGGTCCGCCGTGCGCAGCGACGAATGGCGCACCACCTTGCCTTCGACAAACCCCTTTAATCCCTTTATCAGCCTGCCCCGTATATCATCGGGCAGATCGTACCCGGCCTCCTTGCTTATCAAAAGCAGGTACGAGGTCAGGGTATCGCTTCCTCCCATCATGAGCGGAAAATATTTCGCCAGACCGTCGCGATCGAGGTATGCCGGCATTGTCGACATGATCTCTCTCCACATCTCGCGGTCCTTCAGCGCGATGGCCTTCGATGTCTTCTGTTCGAGGCAGACATACGGGTAACGGCGCATGTAGTCGACGACACCCTGGAGCCCCTGGGATATCCTGCCCTGCATACCCACGAATATGCCGCCCCGGTTAGGCGCGGCATCGGCGGGCCTCTCGACATCCATCTTCAGCGTATCGGATACCTGCGCCAGTGTTGCCTGGAACACCCTCAACGCCACGGCTGGCACGACCTTCTGCGGTACCCTGATGGTATCGCGGGCGCCTGCCGCATCCTGCACGGACGCCTCGTACCCGATCTTTGCTATCCCCGTTGGCACGGTTACCCGCCAGACGGCATCCTTCGCCTGCCCCGCGGGGATAACGAGGGATATGTTCTCAAAAGACGTCCCCGCCAATCCGTCCGTCGCCTTGAGCGCCGCCGTGACATTCATGTCGTGGTTCGACGTGTTGCGCACCGTAAAGCCTGCAGCAAACCTGTCACCTTCCCGGACAACCGGCGGAAGGCCGGAGATGAGCATGAGGTCCTGCGTCGTCCTGATGCTTGCTTCACCCGTGCCGAACAGGTCCGTCCCGGACGCGGCTATCGCAACGACCCGGAAAGACGTCAGCGAGTCGTTCAGATTGAAGGTAACGTCCGCCTCGCCGCTGCCGTCGAGGGGCACGGTGCTCTTCCAGTATACCAGGGTGTCAAAAAGCTCACGGGTGAGCTGTTTCCCGCCGCCGCCGCCGTGGGGCAGGGCCTTGCGCCCGAAATGACGCTTGCCGACGACCATCATCTGCGAGGTCGCCGTTGAGACCTCGTACGGCTTTTCGCGCATCATGGCCTCGAGGAGCGCCCAGCTCGTATTCGGCTTGAGCTCGAGGAGCCCTTCATCGACGACCGCGACCGTAACCTCCGAGCCCCTGCCCGGCGCATTTCCATCAGGCTTTTTCACCTCGATATGGGCCTTTACCTGCTGCCTGACGGCGTACACCTTCCTGTCCGTCACGACCCTGACCTTCATGGTATGGGGTTTCCAGCCGACCTTGACCTCCGCGATCCCCAGCTTGTAGGCAGGCTTTCCCGGGTCGAACATGGCCGTCGGTTTGGAGCCGGCCACCCTGCCCCGTACGATAAGGGCGGAGACGAAAACATTCGGGACGTAGTTGTTCTTGACAGGGACCTCGATCACAGGGTCCTCCCGCGTGACCTTCCTCACATACGCGTCCATGATCCCTTCACGCTCGACGGTGACAAGCGCCGTGGCCTCCCGGAACGGCATCCTGACCTGGAAGCGCATTGTCTCACCGGGCTCGACCGAGCGCCGCACCGGTATGAGGTCCATACGGTCGTCGTTGCGCGCCTCGAACCAGTCTTCCTTTCCGTATATCGTGATATTCCGCTTTGCAAAAGCGATATTTCCCGATGCGTCCGCCGCCTGGGCCTCGATGATGAGCTCCCCCGTCTCCGGCGCTTTTCCCTCACAATACACCACGCCGTTCTCCGAGGTCCTGCCCGTGCAGTGCGGCCCGATCTCCTTTCGTTCGGTCACGTGCTCGAACGCGTAAAAACCGCCCGTTATCCTGCGCCTGTGCGAATACGTTAAGCGTTTGAACAGTTTTGTCCTCACCTCGGTGTTCGGGACCGGCCTGCCTTGCAGATCGACAACGGCCACCTGGTATCGCACGTTATCCCTCGTATGATCGTAGGTCGATGAGATCCCGACATGAACGGCGGACGTGTAAAGGGGTATCCGCGTCGACGACGTCTGGACCTCCCCGTTCGGGTCCCTGAACTCCAGTTCCGTTATGATATCCCTCGGCATATCGCCCTTCGGCAGATCACGGAACGACGCACGGGCCGTTCCCTGACGGTCAAGGTTCATTTCGATCGTTTTGAGCCGTACCGTTCCTTCTCGCCTCTCCCGCCGCGGCGCCCTGCCCGTATCACCGGTATCGTCGTCCTCGTCGTACGCCTCCTCGGCCTCGGCCTCCACACCCGTTTTCACGGAACCGGCTGCAAAATAAAAGTTCTCCCAGGCCGGGAAGGATATCTCCTTCGGTTCAACGTCGGCGCGGACCTTCACCGGGTAGTCAGCGGCGCCTCCTCCCGAGAGATATCGCAGGTCTATGTCGAAATTGACCGAGCCCGCATTAATGGCAGGCTCCTTCGGCCCCCGGATGAAACCCCGCATGAGAGGGACGCGGAACTCCTCCACCCGGAATGACCCGGAAAGCTGCCGCCGGGCATAATCATCGGATTTCGGGCCCTGGCGAAAATATATCTGGTATGTCCCCAGCTTTGCGGTCTCCGGTATCTTCCAGCTGTTCTCAGCGGTGCCGTTCGCGCTCCACGTGACGGGCAGGACATATTTTTCATTGCTGCCCGTATGGTAGACAACGGCTTCCTTGAAATTCGGCTGACTTGCGGGAAACATGAGCCCTTCCATCGTGCGCACCCGGGCGAAATGCTTCATGTGCACGGTCTCTCCCGCGCGCAGCAGTGTCCTGTCAAAGACCGTATGCGCGATGACCGGGTCCTTGCGCTCCCCGTAATTCTCGGGAAGACTGAAGCGCCATGGCTCTATCCCGTCGTTCCAGTTGGAATGCGTGAATGTCATGTCGTTTCCCTTGCGGGCGAAAACGAAAAGGCCGCTCCTGATCTCCGAAAGTATGCGCGAAGGATCGTAATACAGGTCCTTTTCCTGTTTTCCGAACTTGCATTCCGGCGGCTCTTTCGGCAGGCTCTTGTTGATGTGCGCGATGCCGTTCGAGTCCGTGGTCCCCTGCCAGATATTCCCTCCCCGGCAATCCCGGATGCTGATGGCCGCGTCGGGCACCGGCAACCCCGTGTCGAGGGCCGTGACAAAAACAAGGGACGACGCCCTGCCCCACTTGAAATGGGCGGCCATATTCGTCACAAGGGCGGCCGTTGGAACATAGACCGGCGCAGGCTTGACAAGGAGCCGCGTACCGAGCATGAGGCTCTCGATCTCGACAATGTAGAAACCGGGCTCCTTGAGGGGGATGCCTATTACTTCAAACTCCTTCGAGCCCCCCGGTTTGGGAAGAAAAAAGCCTTTCGCATTCTTCGCCCCTTTTAAGACCGATCTTTCCCGGGGTGTGTTTTCAAGCCTGAAGAGCCAGTCGATGACAGCCTGGTCGCTTCCCGCCGGGGCCTTGAAGATATTCCCTTCAGCCGCCTTCGATGCATTCGCCGCCGGCTGGCCCGCTGCGGGGCCTTTCTCTGCGGGCTTCGCGGGGCCTGCCGCACCGGCCTTCGGTGCGCCTTCCTCATCGGCCCTTTCAAGCCAGGTCTTTATCTCCTCCTCGATGTTGCGGACGGTGACGGGAAGGAGGGCGCCTTCCTTCGACTCGATGACCCCGAACTTCTCGGGGAATTTCGCGAGAGCGGGATACCTGTCTGTTCGCACGGCAAGCGGGAATTTATTCGCGTTCGTAAGCGCACGCCCCGAGAAGTCCTTTATGTCCGCGGGCATGTTGATGCTGAGGGTGCTCTTTTCCGGGAAGGGCCCGTCGAAAACGACATATTCCGTTTCGGTCTCGCCCCGGTCAGAGGCCCTGGGCTTCCATGACCTTGTACCGGCCGTGACCGTTATCCTCCCGGCGTCTTTCTTCAGGACGGGCGATGAAAAGGCAAGCCGTACCGGGCTCAAGGGAATGCACCCGCCCGTCGGTTTTTCTTTCATGCAATAAAACCGTGCCGTAAACGGCCCCCGTGCTTTGAATTCGAGCACCTGGGGTTCCGTGGTTGTCATACCGCTCTTCGCCATGACCCCCCTGCCCCAGACGATCTTCACTTTCGCCCTGGGGGGAAATGCCTGGCGGCACTGGAAGATAACGGTATTTTCCTGCTCCTTCTTTGACAGCCGGGCCGCTTTCAGCACCCTGGCCCGCTCTTCCCCGGCTATCAGCCTGATGCCGACACGTTCGCGCACCCCTTCTATGGAGCACGAGACGTTCCTGATCACGGAAGCATCCGTCGCAGGGGCATCGAGCCGGAACAGAAAAGTCTGGCGCTCCTCCACCTGGTCCCCCTCGTAGGGGTCCGTTATGCGGACGTGCGGGCCGCCGGTATTGAAAGAAAAGGCCCTCTTGCCCGCGAGGGGGGTCCCGGCAAGGGACCTGACGTTCGGCCTCAGCGTGAATGTGCATGCAACGCCGGCCGGAAGCGAACTGTCGAAATCGTACGACCAGTTCCTGCCGTCGGCCCACCGCCCGGCGCCCTTCGCGGGACACCGGATATCGAAGGGGTCTGCGGGCCGGGGATCTCCAAATGCCACCATCTGGTCGCTGAAACGTACCGTGACCTGGCGTATATCCTTGACCGTTCCCTCCGGCGTGAACAGCTCAACGGAAGCCGCACCGGCATTTCCCGCAAGGACAAGCCATGTGACCGCCATGCAAAACATTAAGAAAATCTTTCTGGACATCCCCTTCCCTCCCGTCATCATAATTCCGAAAAAATAAAACCGACTGGTCATGGAAAATTGCAGCACGCCGCCTACCGGTACTGTCTGTCTTTACGGGCGGCTTTGTATGATACAGTGACAGGTTTTCGCCGAACAATACGAAAAATGTACATTCCCAATACCATATCCAACCACACCCACCGCCTGAAATATGCCTGAACTCCCGGCGCCATTGCGGCACAGCCCATCACCGTCATCCCGGCGCTTGACGGCGGGATCCAAGGTTCTGTTTTTTTATTCTTGTTTTCAGGTTTCAAGGTCCTCAGACCTAAAAGAAAAACCTTGGATTCCGGCGTCAGGCGCCGGAATGACGACCGAGGGGGGGTTGCGGCCCAGTCTCTCCTCTGGAATGACGAGGCGCCGTAATTGATACGAGGTCTCAAAAACCCGGACCTGGAGCATTTCGATGTCTCCCTGCCATACACCCGCCGGTTCCGGCCAATCATGTCTCAATACTATAAAAATGAAGGGTTCTTTTCAAGGAAGAAAAAAGGCCCGTTCTTTTTCATTTATCCTTTGAACTTGCCGGCCCGCGGACCGTATAATAGTGCATGGGCAAGGTATACCTGGTGGGGGCCGGACCGGGCGACATGAAGCTTATCACGCTCAGAGGCCTCGAACTCATTGAGCGGGGCGACGTGATCATTTACGACAACCTGGTCAATAAGGCGCTCCTGGAATTTGCGCGCGCCGGGGCCGAGATCATCTATGCCGGGAAGAAGGCGTCCCGGCACGAGCTGCCTCAGCGCGAGATAAACTCTCTCCTGGTGGAAAAGGCGTCCGGAAACAACATCGTCGTCCGCCTGAAAGGCGGCGATCCCTTCATCTTCGGCCGCGGCGGCGAAGAGGCCCGGTACCTTGCAAAAAAGGGTATACCCTTTGAGATAGTCCCCGGCATTACATCCGCCATATCGGTCCCGGCCTATGCGGGGGTCCCTCTGACCCACCGCGATCACGCATCGACCGTCGCGTTCGTAACCGGTCACGAGGACGAGAAGAAAGAGACTTCGACCATCCGCTGGCACGAATTGGCGAACGGCCCCGACACCCTGGTATTCCTTATGGGCATGAAGAACCTTCCAAGGATCGCCGCAAGGCTCATTGAAGAAGGTAAAAGCCCCGATACCCCGGCCTGCGTCATCGGCTCGGGGACCCTTGCCGCGCAGAAGGTTGTGACCGCGACGCTTGCAACGCTGGCGGACAGGGCCCGCGCATCGAAGATCGCCCCGCCGGGCATCATCGTCGTGGGCGACGTCATCGGTCTGCGGGATGAGCTCAACTGGTTCGAGCAAAAAACGCTTTTCGGAAAAAGGATCGCCGTCACCCGTTCCCGGCATCAATCGCACAAATTCGGGGAGCTGCTCCTCGACAGGGGAGCAGAACCGGTCTATGTCCCGACGATCGATATCGAACCGATCGTTCCCAACACGCGGCTTCGCACCGCGATCGACAGGATAAGCTCCTACGACGCCATTGTCTTTACGAGCGTCAACGCGGTCTCGATCTTCTTCGCGCACATGCGCGGGTCGGGCAAAGACGCGCGCGCCTTGAGCGGCATCACGGTCATTGCCATAGGGTCGGCAACGGCCGCCCACCTGGGCGTGTACGGCATCAACCCCGATCTCGTCCCGCAGGAATACACGTCCGAAGGGATCGTCGCGGTCCTGAAGGATTTTGGGACCGCAGGCAGGAACTTCCTCATGCCCCGGGCAGAACAGGCCCGCGACGTGATCATCGACCACATCAGGCTAAACGGCGGGACATGCACCGTTATCCCCATCTACAGGACCTCCGTCCCCGCCCCGGTCGAACCGCCCCCCGAAGACATCGACGTCTTCACCTTCACAAGTTCCTCCACCGTGACCAACTTCCTCACGCTCTACGGAAAG
>CALMFJ010000029.1 GCA_937862865.1 uncultured Pseudomonadota bacterium
AAGGCGAGAGACTCATACACGCCTCTATAACCGGGAATCGATTCGAGAATTATGTTCCCCCGTGAATAATGGCGGGCGACTTCGGCATCTTCGGGGATGACCGCAAGGACAGGGATATCATTTGCCTCGAGATAGCTCGTCAAGGGCAGGTAGCCCCCGTTATCCCTGTTGATGACGACTCCCGTGGGAATGTTGAGCCACTTCGCGACATCTATGGCTATCATCAGGTCGTGGAGGCCGAACGGCGTCGGCTCGGTCACCATGATAACGGCGTCGGAGCCGTTCAGGGCCGCCACGACGGGACATGACGTTCCCGGAGGGGCGTCCAGTATGTGAACGCGCTGCTCATTACGGTACTGTTTTACCTGTCTGATGAGGGGCACCGCCATTGCCTCGCCCACATTCAGCACTCCATGGACAAAACCGATATTCTTCGCCCCTGTCCCTCTTTCGATGAGGCCGATATCCCGTTCACCCTCGATCAGGGCCCCGGCCGGGCACAGGGAGGTGCACAACCCGCAGCTATGGCATAAACCGGGAAAAATGAGCGTGTCCCCGGGAAGGTTGACGATCGCATGGTACGCGCAATGAGCCCCGCACTCACCGCAGCTGGTACATTTCTCCTGCTCCACGACGGGCACCATCACCTTCGATACACGGGATTCATCGATCCCGGGTTTGAGAAAGATGTGGCCGTTCGGTTCTTCAACATCGCAATCGAGGTATTGCACGGCGCGGCCCGTGTCGGCGAGAAGCCAGGCAAGGTTTACCGCGACCGTGGTTTTGCCCGTGCCGCCCTTTCCGCTTGCGACCGTTATGGTAACACCGTTCAGATCGGTCATGACGCCCTTACCATCTTCGTCCCGCAGTTCGGGCAGTTTTTCTCAAAACAGGGAATACCCCGCTCATGCGGCGCTCTTGTCCCGCAATTGGGGCATTCGCACTCGCCTCCTGCTCCGGGTCCCTGTCCGCCCGTCCGGCCCCTTCCCATGCCGACGCCGCCGGCACCCATGCCGCGTCCTTGTCCGCGGCCCATTCCGGGACCCTGGCCTGTGCCTTGATTGTTTTTACTCCTGTTGCCTGCCATGATAAACCTCCTGTTGCCTTTTACCAGTGGCCCTCGACATCCGCGCCTGCAAGTTTTGCAAGGCTCCCGTTCTTATAAGCCTCCAGGGCCTCACGAACGGTCATGTTCGCTGTCGTATACACGTCGATGCCTGCAGCCGACACAACGCGGAATGCGTTCGGTCCGAGGTGCCCGCTTATTACAATCTTTGCTCCCGCCTGGACAATGTTCTGCGCTGTCTGGATGCCTGCGCCCTGGGCCGCATTCATATTCTGGACGTTATCAACGGTCTCGTGGCTGCCGTCATCGAGATCGACCAGAACGATCTTCTTTGCCCTGCCGAAACGCTCATCCACCATTCCGTCAAGGGTCCCGTCAGTGCTTGTAACAGCTATCTTCATCTGTGCTCCTCCCTGAACGTTCTCATTTTCCTGTATCTGCGACGCTGCGGCATCCCGGGCCGCGGTCTCGGCTGAAACACATCCCTCGCCCCAGTGTTTTCTAAAGCGGCATGGGCCATCTGCCTGGTCCCCGAACGCAACGTTGCCGCCGTCGATCCTCAATGCCTTGCCGTTGATTATGGCATCCGCGATCTTCTGGTGAGCGGCGTTGATCAGGCGGTGGAACGTCGGCTGGGACACTCCCATCCGGCCCGCCGCTTCTTCCTGGGGAAACCCGAGCAGGTTCTTCAGGCGCATGGCCTCGACCTCATCATGGCCTATAACGATCTCCTGTATGTCTCCCAGCGGGATCCCGGCCGGCTTGAAGAATATGGTTTTTGCCTGAAATCCTATCCGTCTTCTGCATGTTGGGCGAGGCATATGTCCGGTCTCTCCTGCGTCTTTCGTTCTTCGCTATATGAATATATATTCATATCACCCCGTTGTCAACGGGAAAATGAATATTTATTCATAATTATATTTGATTCAAATGGCCTTCGACAATTCACAGAGGGAACGAAAGGAACGACAGTCTGCGGCGTTCCTGCTTCCTCGCGGCGATACCCGTCGCGCACAAAAACGCCCTATCCTTCCGTCACGATCTCGTATTCCGGCACACCTTCGGTTGATCTCAACCGCACCCTGACACGCCTGCCCGAGAGCAGAAGATCATCGCATGCACCCCTGAGTGACCCAAAATCCGCTGACTCCAGAAAAAGCCTCAACAACTCCAGCGTATCCTCAAGTTCCCTGTCTTCTTCCCGGGCCCTGAGAAGGATCGCCAGGACCCTCTCATACTCGTTTTTTGCCACTGTTTCGATACAGTGTGACATATTGGGTTAGAGAGTTATTTCCATCGCACCGCCCCAAGCTCATTCTTCGCT
>CALMFJ010000030.1 GCA_937862865.1 uncultured Pseudomonadota bacterium
ATTCTTCGACGCACGCATATCCGACGGCGAATTCCATGAGAAGGCCCGTCAGTACGGAATTCATTTTATGAACAAAGCCCATTCATATTATTATAAGGTATACAGGCAGGTTATCGGCGACATCCCGCTTCCCGGCCCCGACGAGAGGCCATGCCCGGGATGCGGCGCCGGGATGAAAAAGCACCGCGGACATTGCCAGGTCTGCGGATGGACTGAAAGAGGTTTGTTATGAGTATCTCCGGAGATGCGGCGTTCTGTTCATGGAGCGGCGGAAAGGAAAGCGCCCTGGCCCTTTTCCGGGCCATCCGGTCGGGGGCCAATGTGACCCGCCTCGTCAACATGCTGGCCGAGGACGGGGCACATTCCCGTACCCACGGGATAACTGCCGAACTCATCCAGTTCCAGGCCGAGGCCATAGGCATCCCGCTCATCCAGCGGCCGTCGTCCTGGGAAACGTATGAACAGGAGTTTAAAGCTGTCCTTCGCGCGATGCCCGATGAAGGGATATGCCGGGGCATCTTCGGGGACATCGACCTCGAGGGGCACCGCGAATGGGTTGAACGGGTCTCATCCGAGTGTTCGATCACCCCCTCCCTGCCCCTGTGGCGCGAGGGAAGAGATGACCTTCTGTCGGAATTCATCCGCTCCGGGTTTAAAGCTGTCATAGTTGCCGTCGACAAACGCTATCTTGATGAAACCTGGATCGGCCGCGAGATCGACGGCGCCTTTGTGAACGACATACGGTCGCAGGGCGTCGACATCTGCGGCGAGGCGGGAGAGTATCACACCTTTGTATACGACGGGCCGATCTTCAAGAACCCGGTTCTCTTTCGAAAAGGCGCCATCCGGTCCGATGGGGACTATGTTCTTCTCGACATTGTTGGCCCGTCGATCAAGGGAGCGGCATGACCTTTCCGACGCCATTCAAAGCGATAGTGCTTCTGGCCATAGCGTTTCTGTTTTTCGCCGGCGCGTGCCCTGCCGGTCCCCCGCAGCCGGGGAAAGCGGGCGAATTGCCGCGGCCTGCCCGCATAGTGTCATTGAGTCCGGCGGTCACGGAATCCCTGTACCTCCTCGGGCTCAAGGATAATATCGCAGGGGTCACGACATACTGTAACCGTCCCGGGGACGCAAGAACGAAACCCGTCGTCGGTACCGTCATAGAACCGGATATTGAGAAGATCGTCAAACTGCGGCCCGATCTTGTGCTCACCATGAGTCTCACGAACCAGAAGGCCCTCGCAAAGATGAGGTCGCTCGGCCTTAACGTTCTGACCTACGAGATACCCCGCACCTTTTTCGGCCTGTGTGATGTCTTCCTTCAGATAGGGAGGGCGACCGGTACGGCCGGCGAAGCCCGGCGTATTGTCGATGCGGCAAGGTCCGACGTCGATGCCATCCGCGCCGCCACGCGAAAGCTCAAGAAACCGAGGGTGATGATCGAACTGGGCTCAAAACCGTTCTTCGTTGCGACGGCTGATTTTTTCGTCAATGACTACCTGGAATTCGCCGGCGCATTCAACATATTCAAAGATGCCCCTTCAGGCAATGTCGGGCGGGAGGAAGCCGTCATGCGAAACCCCGATGTGATAATCATCGTCACGATGGGTGTGAGCGGCAAGAGCGAAAGGGAGGCGTGGAGGAGGTACATGTCCGTGAATGCCGTGAAGAGCGGGAGGATATTCGTGATCGATTCTGACGATGTGTGCAGCCCTACCCCGCCCGGGTTTGTCCGCTCATTGAAGCGCATTGCGGCCCTTCTCCACCCTGATTTCCCGGGGGGGCCGGAATGAGAAAGGGCGACATGGCGATCATACTGCCGGGCGCTGTCCTCTTTCTGGCTGCGGCGGTTGTTGTCGCCCTCGTAAGCGGGTCCGCCGGCATCCCGTTGAGGCGGGTTTTTTCCATTATCGCGGCGGGCAATGTCACGCCCGAATACAGTATCCTCGTCGATATACGACTTCCCCGCATAATACTGGGGTTCGCTGTCGGCGGGGCCCTTTCCGTCGCCGGGGTCATTCTCCAGGGTATGTTCCGCAACCCTCTCGTCGAACCGTACACCCTTGGCATATCCGGCGGCGGTGCGCTCGGGGCGGCGCTGTGCATCATCCTGAAACTTCAGAACGTTTTTCCCGTCATCGCCCTGCCGGCCTCAGGCTTTATCGGGTCGTGCCTCGTCGTCCTGCCGCTTTATTTCGTCAATATGCGCCGGAATGTCGTGCGGATGCAGGGAATCCTCCTGACAGGCGTTATGACGAGCTTCATCTCCTCGTCGCTTGTCGTCCTTATCCTCGCCGTATCAAGAACGGAAGAGCTCCACAGCATCGTTTTCTGGATCATGGGGTCGCTCGACGAGCCAAACTCGACCCTCATAATGATCGCCGGCATTATCGCCGTCCTCGGCCTCTGCCAGGCGTACATCCTCGCACCCGTCCTTAACGCCCTCTCCCTCGGCGAAGAGGAGGCCGTTCACCTCGGCATCGATACGGAACGTACCAGGAAAAGGCTTTTCATCCTGGCGTCGCTCCTCACGGGGATCAGTGTTTCACTGACGGGCATCATAGGTTTTGTCGGCCTTATCGTCCCCCATTTTGTGCGCATCCTCACCGGGTATGACCACAGGAAGCTGGTTGTTATCTCTTTTTTGACCGGGGCAGGTTTTCTGATCCTCTGTGACGCGATCGCACGCACCGTTTTCGCCCCCGTCGAACTTCCCGTCGGGGTCATCACGGGCATCGTCGGGGGATGCGTGTTTATCTATATTCTGGGCCGCAGGCCCCTGAGGGGATACCAGGGAGGCGCTGAGTGATCGAGATAACGGGGCTTACATGCGGATATGGCGAGAAGACCATCCTTAACGACATCAGCCTGTCGATCCGCAAGGGGCAGTTCTTCGGGATAATCGGGCCCAACGGATCAGGTAAGACGACCCTCTTGAAGGCGGTCACGCGCCTCGTGAAGATAAACCGGGGACACGTGCTCCTCGAGGGTGCGGATATGAGGCAGCTTAGCGTCAACGATATCGCACGGTCGATCGCCGTCGTTTCCCAAACCGTTCCCGCACTTCCCATGACGGTACGGGAGTTTGTCCTCCTCGGCAGGATACCCTATTACAGAAGGTTCCAGTTCTTCGAGGGGAGCAACGACGGCCTTGCAGCCGATAAGGCCATGGGGCTCACAGGTATCACGCATCTCAAGGACGCGCTCATGTCGGAAATGAGCGCCGGGGAGGTCCAGCTGGCATTTATTGCCCGCGGACTCGCGCAGGGACCGAAGGTGCTCCTCCTCGACGAACCGACCTCGCATCTGGATAT
>CALMFJ010000031.1 GCA_937862865.1 uncultured Pseudomonadota bacterium
TGATACAGACCTCACGGCCCTGGTACCGGGTGTAACTGTAGCCCGGGTTGCACTTCAGGCAGACGTTCCGGCCCTGGTATTGTCCACGGCTGTAGCCCGGGTTGCACCTGCCTCCGGAACCCGTGCCCTGCACGAAGGGGCCCTGCACGAAGGGGCCCTGCACGAAGGGGCCTTGCACGAAGGGGCCCTGAATATACACCGCAAATGCAGGCGCCGCAGAAAATACAGCGTAGAACACAGCACTGATTGCAAGTAAAGAAACTGCTATCACTGAACGTTTCATTGCTCGCCTCCTAATAGCGTGATATGGTCATGTTATCAGCGTCCCATATCTCTGTCAATATCACCATGGCGCTGGCAAACGCGGCATTGCAATACAGCCGTTCAAAGAAACGGCGGGCAATGCCACCGCCACCTCAAGCACATCAGGCCCCCACCCGTCGATCGCGTAATACGTTCCAGATGTGCTGGCTACCACATTTCCTCTGTCAGGAACACGCAAACGTCATCCTCGATACCGGACCCGGTCCGCCCGGGTCATTGATCGAAGAACAGCGGCAGTCCATCTCCCGGGAGATTCGCCCTCTGCTCGAGGCGTTTCACCCCAGAAACCTCGCCGCTGCGCAGCCCACAGCGGGTTTTCTGCGAAATTCAAGAATTGCAGCGTCGTAAAAAGTGGCAGGACATGCCACAATTGTGATACTATTGAATACATATCAAAACGGGAAGAGGTTTTGGTAAGACAAGGGGGAGATGTGGGATGCTCGAAAAATCGGTGGGACTCCTTCCGCAGACGGTTTTCGAAATAAACAATCACGGAAAAATAACGTACGTAAATCAGGCTGGATGCGATATTCTCGGGTATTCACGCGAAGAGCTCAAGCAAATGCGGGTATTTGACCTGATCGTTCCCGAGGAGGAAAATGCCGGCGATGACCGGTTCCGGAAGAAGGTCATGAAGCAACTGGCCCATGCGTCGACTTACACTGTGCGGCGCAAAGACGGGACTGTTTTTCCCGCAATCGTATATTCTGCACCCACCACCCTGGCGAATGGGGCAAAGGGCGTGATCGGCATCCTGGCCGACGCCACAACCCAGAAAATGACGGAAAAGCGCCTCCTTGAAAGCGAGGACCGCTTTCACGCCCTGTTCGAGATCGTCCCGGACGCTATGTTCATCAAGGACAGGGACCTGCGGTATACAGATGTCAACCCCGCCATGGCAAAACTGACCGGGCTCCCCAGGGAAAAGGTGATCGGCGCCACCGATAGAGAGCTCTTTGAAGAGGTGGCCGACTGGATACAGGAGAATGACAGAAGTGTCCTTAACGGTGCAACGACCGGGGTCGAGAACAAGATCCGCATAAATCAACGCACGATGGTCCTCGATGTTATCAAGACGCCCATGCGGGACCAGGATGGGAATATCATCGGAATATGCGGCATTGCACGCGATGTGACCGAGCGCAGAAAAACGGAAGCCGTCCTTCTTGAGACGGAAGAGCGCTACCGCACCGTCATAGAGAAAATGAACGATGCGGTCGCAATCATTAAAGGCAACAGGCACATCTTTGTCAACCAGCGGTTCATCGAAATGTTCGGCTTCAAGGACCTGAACGAGGTGATCAACGGCAGGCCTTACTCGTACATCCACCCTGACGACAGGGCCACGGTCATGGTCCGCCATCGGGAAAGGCAGTACGACAGCGGGGGTTCGGAGCAATACGAGTTCAGGGGCCTGACATGCGACGGCAGAACCATCGATATGGAAGCGGCCGAAACAGAAATGACGCTTCAGGGACAGGATGTCACCCTGATATTCCTTCGCGATATCACCCAGCGAAAACTGGCGGCCCAGCAGATCGAGGCAGAACGAAGAAGGCTTCTCGATATCATCGAGTTTCTGCCGGACGCGACGTTTGCCATTAACAACGACAAACGGGTCATCGCGTGGAACCGTGCAATGGAGATGGTTACAGGCGTCCCGAAGGCGGAGATCCTCGGAAAAACCACGTATTCAGAGGCATTTTACGGTCACAAGAGGACCATGCTTGTGGATGTCATCCTGGACGAAAGCCCGGCTGTAGGGGATGAATATGATTCGCTCAACTGGGTCGGTTCCGACGTATACGCGGAGAATTCTATACAGAAAAGTGCTGACCAGAACCCGAAGCACCTGTGGGGCGCCGCCTCACCGCTCCTTGACAGTGACGGCAAAAGGGTCGGTGTCATAGAAACGGTACGGGACATAAGCGAAAGAAAGCGCCTTGAAAGCCAGTTTATTCACTCTCAGAAGATGGAGGCCGTGGGAAATCTGGCCTCGGGCATAGCCCATGACTTTAACAATCTTCTCTCCGTCATCATGGGATACAGCGCCCTGCTCAAAATGAAGGTCTATTCGGCACCCACGCAATTGGAATCATACGCGGACGAGGTCATCAATGCCGCCGAACGGGCGAGCCGCCTGACGGCAAGCCTTCTCGCCTTCAGCCGGAAACAGACGCTGCATATGAAGCCGGTTGACCTGACCACTTTGATAAGAGAGGCGGAAAAGCTTCTTTCACGTCTCCTTACGGAAGATGTTGAGTTCACGGTCCGTTTGCCCGGCAATGATGTGGTGGTCATGGCGGACCAGCTTCAGATCGAGCAGGTGCTGATGAACCTCGTCGCCAATGCGCGTGACGCATTGTTGAGCAAAGGGAAAGTGACCATCGGCCTCAATACGCTCACGATGGACGAAACGTTTATCCGCAATAACGCGTTCGGCAAGGCAGGGAGGTACGCTGTTATCACCTGTTCAGATACAGGGTGCGGCATGGACAGGGCCGTCCTCGATCACATATATGAGCCGTTTTACACGACGAAAGAGGTAGGTAAAGGCACCGGCCTGGGACTGCCCACGGTGCTCGGGATCATAGAACAGCACGGGGGGTACATCAGCATCGATAGTGAACCGGGCAAAGGAACAACATTCTTTGTTTACATCCCGATTATCGAGCACTCCGCCCCCCTCCATAACAAAGATCAGGGGCAACCCGAGGCGGCACAGGGGACCGAGACGATACTCCTCGCGGAGGATGACGCCGCACTCCGGGCACTCATGGAGGATGTCCTCCGGAGCCATGGGTACAGGGTGTTGGCGGCCGGTGATGGCGACGCCGCGCTCGGGCTCTTCATGGAAAACAGCGAGAAGATCGACCTTCTCTTCCTGGATGTCGTCATGCCCGGGAAGAACGGGAAAGAGGTCTATTATGGCGCCCGGGACATCAAGCCTGATATCCGTGTCCTTTTCTACAGCGGCTACAATGACGAGGTCATAACGGATAAGGGGTTTTCCCCGGCCCCGGTGCTCTGTCTTAAAAAACCCGTTGAGCTGGACGAGGTTCTGAACAGCATAAGGGCCGTACTGGACAATAAGCTGCAACGCGGACACGAGTGAACAAAGGCGCCTCCAGGGGCGTCCGTATCCCGTTAAACAGGGGGGTGCACATGGGAGAAACAAGTCGCGTACAACAGTCCGATACTCTCAGGCGGACCAGGAACTTCTGCTGCGGTTTGTTTTCCGTTCTGCTCTTCCTCGCCATATCGGCGGTATCTTTGAGCGCCGCCGATGAGGGCGAACGTCTGTTCGAACAGAAATGCGGCAAATGCCACGGCATCGGGAAGTCAAGGTCAAAGGCGATGACCGAGAAGGAGTGGCGTTCCACGGTCTTGAGGATGATAGGCAACGGGGCTGATATTTCCCGTGACGATACGGAGAAGATTATCGCCTATCTCGCGAAGAATCATCCCAGGAAATAGACCCGCATACGCACTTTGATTATCCTGCAAATGTGCGATAAGATATATGAACGGTCTTTCGGGACCCTGAAAACCCATGAACAGCGACCAATACCCTGAGACGAACGAGGCGGTCTGGCAGGCCCTGATGAATGCTACCCATGAGAGCCTCGTTCTGATCGACAGCGAAGGGACCGTCCTCATGTCGAATAAGACGGGCGCCCACAGGCTGGGGATTACGGTCGAGCAATTGATCGGAACATGCCTGTACGCCCACTTCTCACCGGATGTCGCCAAACTGAGGAAGCAGCAATGGGACGGGGTCTTCTCCACGGGCGAGCCCGTCCATTTTCAGGACGTACGGGCGGGCAGGCACTATGAGCTGTATTGCTATCCCGTCGTGACACAGGCCCGTCATGTATACAAGGCCGCTATTTTCGCCCGTGACATAACGGAAAGCAGGACCACGGGGGAGCTTCTTCAAAAAGAACGCGAGACCTTCTTCTCGATCCTGGAAAAGGCCCCTTACGGAATACTCGTCAACGACCAGGAAGGCAATTTCACGGTCATCAACCCCGAAGCCACCAACATAACCGGGTACACGCTGGCGGATACGCCGACGGGAGATATCTGGTTTACCAAAGCATATCCAAACAAGAACTACAGGAAAAACGTGGTCAACACGTGGAAACATGATGTCACAACCGGGGGCATCGACAGGACCTTTTTCGTGCACTGCAAGGACAGGTCCATCCGCGAGCTCGAGTTTCGCGCCGCGAAGCTCGCCGATGGTTCGGGGATCACGATGTTCTCGGACATAACAGAGAAGAACAGGGCCAAGCGGGAGCTCGCCAGAAGCGAAGAAAAATACCGCGGCATATTCGAAAATGCGATCATGGGAATTTTCCAGACAACGCCTGACGGGCACTATCTCAGTATAAATCCTGCCGGCGCGAAAATGTACGGGTATGATTCTCCGGAGGAGATGAAGGCTTTGGTCAGGGACCTTGCAAACCAACTGTACGTCGACCCGCGTGACAGACAACGGCTGATGGAACTGGTAGAGGCCAATGACATCGTGGAAGGCTTCGAGGTGGAGCATTACCGCAAGGACGGCAGTAAGATATGGACCTCGATCAATATACGCGCCCACCGGAACCGAAAAGGGATGGTCCTGAGGTTCGACACAACGATCCAGGACATCACGGAACGAAAACAGCTGGAATCGCGGCTGATACAGGCAGAGAAGATGCAGGCCCTCGGGACGCTGTCCGGAGGTATCGCCCATGATTTCAATAATATACTCACCGTTTTGCAGGGCTACGGCTCCCTTCTCCAACGGAATATGGACAAATCCGACCCCTTGAGCATTTATGTAGACCAGATACTCTCCGCGTCCCAGAAGGCAGCAAGCCTCACCCAGAGCCTCCTTGCCTTCAGCCGGCAGCAGCCCATCACCCTCAATCCCATAAATGTCAATGAAGCCGTACAGAAGACGGAGCAGTTGCTGAAAAGGCTTATCACGGACGACGTCGAGCTGAAAACACTTTATTCAGACAGTGATCTCATTGTACGGGCGGACCCGACGCAGGTGGACCAGATACTCTTCAACCTTGCGGCGAATGCCCGTGATGCGATGAAGAACGGCGGCACCCTCACGATCACAACGTCATCCGTCGAGGTGGACAGCGAATTCATCCGGACCCAGGGGTTCGGCGAGCCCGGAAAGTACGCCCTCATCTCGATATCGGACACAGGCTGCGGAATGGACGAAAAGACCCGTTTAAAGATCTTCGAGCCGTTCTTTACCACGAAAGAGGTCGGCAAGGGAACCGGCCTCGGCCTGTCGACCGTTTACGGAATTGTCAAGCAGCATGACGGCTATATCACCCTCGCGAGCGAGCCGGAGATAGGCACAACGTTCACCATATATCTTCCGATGGTGAATACGCGTGTCGAGAATTCGGTCGAAGCACCGGTCAGGCCGCGTTCAACGGGCTCCGAAACGGTCCTTGTCGCCGAGGACAACGAAAACGTAAGAAACCTGATAACCAGTATCCTGAACGAGCACGGGTACAGGGTGATCGAGGCCGCTGACGGCGCACAGGCCATCGACAGGTTCAAACAGAACCCCGGGGTATCCCTCCTCGTCCTCGACTCCGTGATGCCGAAAAAGAACGGGAGGGAGGTCTACGAAGAGATCAAGATGATCGCGCCCGGGATCAAGGTACTCTTCACCAGTGGATATACCAGGGATGTCGTTCTTAATAAGGGGATACGCGACCGTGAATTCGAGTTCGTCGCCAAGCCCCTGAAACCCGAGGTCCTGCTGCAGAAAATACGGAACGTCCTGGACCGGCGATAGGTCCGAGAAGGAAAAGGCCTTCGCTCGCCCGGGCCTTACTCGTCTTCCCCGTCAGTCTCTGCTTTTTCGAGGTAATCGACCAGGACGCCTGTTGTCTGGCGGAGGCGCTGGCTCATGGAGAACGCGATCTTCTGGAGGACCTTTATCCCTATCGCGGGCCTTTCCTTGAAAAGCCGGTTCATGCTGTCCTTCGTAAGCGTCACGAGCGTCGTGTCGATCACGGCAACCGCCGAGGCCGAACGCGGGCAGTTATCGATCATGGACATCTCGCCTATCATCTTTCCCCGGCCGATCTGGGCAACGCGCCTTTCCGTCATGCCCTCGTCTCTCTTGAGGATGTTGACGCCGCCCTTGACCACGATGCACATAAAAACATCGCGGTCGCCTTCTTTGAATACCGTCGCGCCCGACCTGTACCGCATCGTGCCCATGTACTGAGACAGGTCCATAAGCTCGGCCCAGGTAAACTCCATGCTGAGCGACGTGTCTTCAAGAAGCTCGGCGCGTTCTGTAATGGCGCTCCCAATATGCATACAGTCCTTCCCTTACATCCTTTTATCGGCGCTTTTCCTTTCACATAAAGCTCTCAATAAGACAAAACAGGGAAGATCATAAAGGGTATCCGCCGATGACCTACTTGTGGTGAACACGGCCCGCAATATGCAAGCCGACAAGCCGCGCCACAAACACGGCCGGGTAGAGCTGCCCTACGACAGCCTGCAGCATAGAGAAGACCCGTGCCGGATACGACCGCGGCAGGATATCGCCAAACCCGACGCTTGTCATCGTCGTGATGCTGTAATAGAGAAAATCGGCCTGATGCGCCCCGCCTGTCGTGAACGAGAAGGCGCCGGGATCCAATACCCAGACAAAATAATAGACCAGCTGCCACCAGTTGGCTATAAGGATGTACATGGAGATGCCGCCCTTTATCGTATCGCCGGTAACGAGCTTTTCGGAAAAGATGCGCCTGATCATGAAGATGATGATGATCCCGATCATGACAATATAGACGATCATGGCCGTAATACCCAGCGGCATGCTGTTCAGCACAAACACGGCGAGATAATGAAAAAGGAGCGCCATAGAAGCACAGGCGATGTACGCGGTGAACAAAAAACGGTGCGCTTTCAGGATGCTGAGCATGATCGCGTATACAGCGAGGGACAAAAAAGACACGACGAGCGAATAGACCATGAAATTGCGAACGCTCACTATGGATACAATCAGGAGAGATACGAGGAAGAACAGAAGGAGCGAATATTTGTTCTCGACTATTCGTTCAATGCGCTCCCTGTCCAATCATGCCTCCTGAAAGAACGGTCCTGTGAAACATAAAGCAAATTATTGCCGGATAATTCTCTATTGTGCAAAAAATCGGGGCAATTTACAATAAGGAAAAGAATCCCGGCCGTTCGCCGTTCGCCTACGGTTTTATCGCCTCGACGAGTCCGTCCATCCTGTCGCCGGTCCGCAGGAGCTTCACGTCCCTGAACCCGGCAATCTTCAGTTCCCTCTTTATTTCCCTTAACGTGTAGGTATTGCCGCCGCGTGTGTTCACCAGCATGTTGACGGCAAAGAGCGTCCCGGGGACGGGGGCTGTCCGGTCTTCTTCCATCACGTGGTCCCGGATCAGTACCTTCCCGCCGGGGACGAGGGCGTTGAACGCCTTGCGGTAAAGGGCGATGTTCTCCTGCGCATCGTTCTGGTGGATGATGGCCGACAGCAGGACGAGGTCATGGCCTCCGGGCAGGTCGTCCCGGTAGAAATCCCCGGCCGCAAAGGATACCCGGCCGGTGAGGCCTTCCGCATCCATCCTCTCCCTCGCCATGGGAATGACCGCACCGAGGTCGAAGATCGTGGCGTTGAGCGACGGGTATTTCCTCAGGAACGCTACCGTGTAGGTCCCCGATGCGCCCCCGACATCGAGGAGCCTCGTGCACGTGCCCGCATCGTAGGAACCGGCTATCTCCACCGACAGGTCCCTGCCCACTACGTCCATTGCCCCGATAAAGGCCGCAAGCGCCGCCGGGTCCATCCGGCCGGAATGCTTGTGCTTGCCCCGCACCCCCTTCATCACCATGGAAGAAAGGTCGCCCCATGCATCCCAAACCCTGGCCATATGAAGCACCATGGGCAGGATGGAGCCCGGGTGACGGGATGACAGAAGCTCCCCATTCCCCGTGAGGGAATAGGCACCGTCTTTTTTGTAAAGGAACCCGAGGCCGGCCAGCGCGTCGAGAAGCCTCGCGAGGGACCGTCTATTGAACCCTGTTTGCTTCGCTAATCCCGACAGGGCCTGCGGGCCCCCATCGAGCCGGGTAAAGATATCGAGCTCGGCCCCGGTCAAAATGACCCTGCTTTTCATGAAACCGGTTATGTCAGACATCAAGGCTGCGTGGGGTCCGTGGTTTATCATGCTTTTTCCTTTATATCGATGGATTTCCGCCGATATCCGCCGGCGGGGCGCTCAGCGCTGTCCCTGGTATATCGCCTTGAACTCTTCAACGAGAAGGACGTTCAAAAGGTCATGGATGTCATCAGGCGGCTGGCCGAAAAACTGGAACTTCCCGTCATTCGCCAGAAGGCCGTAAGCATGCCTCCTGACAGGATCATACAGGACGATGACCTGGCCCGCATCGCACAGGTGCGGCTTGCAGGCTACGATCAGCACGAACTGCTGCTTGAACGCCCGGATCATCCTGTTCTTATTTGCTGCGGTCCCGGTTAGCGTCTGCACCCATTCCTCGAACTTTCCTTCCCGGGCCATCGATGCGAATGCGCCGCGGAATTCCTCCACCTTGAGGGTTTCCCACGGATACACCTCGTACTGTTTGTACTGATCGGGAAAGGAGACATACTCGATGACAACCCGTTTCTTGCCCTTTTTCGGTACCGGCGCCTTGGCGAGCGATTGGGCAAAGGCAAGGCCGGCCGAAAATACCAGGAACACAGCGATCATTATCCAAAACGTGATCGGCTTTTTTTTCATTGCCACTCCTGACCGATTATTTTTCACAGGCAAAGCACCTGCAGGATCACACCTCGAGAAGATGGCCTTTCTCTTTCAGCCAGGCTTTGCTGTCTTTGTAACCCGGCAGCCTGGCCTCGACATATTTCCAGAAATCCCGCGAATGGTCCTTGAACCGCACATGCGCAAGCTCATGGACGATTATGTAGTCGATAATGCCATAGGGCGCCATCACGAGCCGGTAGCTGAACGAAAGCCTGTTGTCGAACGAACACGATCCGTACCGCATCCGGGCACTCGTTATGCGTATCCCTTTGAACGTAAGGCCCATCTCCCTGGCGTAAAAAGCGGCGCGCTCGGCAAAAATCTCCTGAGCGCGCATCCTGTACCACCGGACGAACACCTGCCTTTCGTCCGCTGCCTCGTTTCTGCAGAGAATGAAGTTCCCGTGCGACAGCGTCAGCCGCGGCACCCGGCCCTGTGATATCTCAAGGGGATACTCGTCACCAAGATAGAGGAACCTTTCCCCGGGGACAAATCTCTTCGGTGTGTTCACATTTCCGGCTGATTTCCGTAACTCGCCCAGTTTTTTATGGATCCAGGGGACTTTCGACCTGAAAAAGCGGCGGATCTCTTCTTTCGGGGTCCTCTCGGGGACGAGGATGACCACGGCCCCGCTGCGTTCGAGCTTGAGCGTCATCGTTCGTTTGCGATTTTTGCTGCGGACGATACTGTAGTTGAGAAATTCCGTATCGTTAAAGAGAGAAGCCTGCTCCTCCACGTTCCCTCTCATATCCTTCCCGCGGCCCTTCTAGAGTTCCACTTCCTCGCCGGGATGGGGCACGTACGTCTTCAATCCCAGTCTCTTCTGCACGGTCTGTTCAAACTCCAGGGAGACCGCTTCTTCACCATGCACGATAAAAACCTTCGGGTCCGTCTTGAAGGTGCTCAGCCACTCTATGAGTTCACCCTGGTCCGCATGGGCCGAGAACCCGCCGATCGTGTGGACCTTCGCCCGTATCGCCATCTCCTCGCCAAGAATATACGCCCTTTTTGCCCCATCGACAATAAGCCGGCCGAGCGTCCCCGGCACCTGGAAACCGGTGAAAATGATGCTGCATTCCTGTCGCCAGATATTATGCTTGAAATGGTGCCGTATCCTGCCGCCCTCACACATCCCGCTCCCTGCGATGATAATGGCACCCGACTTTATCCTGTTTATCTTCTGCGACTCCTCGATCGTGGTCGTGAAGTGCATCTTCATCCCCTCCGCACTCCGGAACTTGAACGCGTTCACGGCCTCACCGTCAAAGAACTCGGGGTGTGACATATAGATCTTCGTCGCCTTGTCGGCAAGCGGGCTGTCGATGTAGACATCCAGGTCCTTGAGGCGGCCCTCCTTCACGAGCCTGTTGAGGATATACAGGACATCCTGCGTCCTCCCGACGGCAAAGGAAGGCATGAGCACGTTCCCCCCGCGCTTGAACGTCTCCTTGATCACCCGCGCCATTTCCTCGATGCTTGCTTCGAGGTCCTTGTGGAACCGGTTGCCGTAGGTTGATTCGACGACGACGTAATCGGCCTCGGCCACATGCTCGGGGTCCCGGATGATGGGGTTGCCGTTCTTCCCGATATCCCCCGAAAAAACGATCTTCTTTTCTTTGCCGCTCTCCCGGAACCATAGCTCCAGCGTGGCCGAACCGAGTATGTGCCCCGCGTCGACAGGGCGGAACCTGATGCCGCCGGGCAGTTCGAGCATAGTCCCGTAGGCGTTGTGTTCGAAGTACGGCAGGCACGCCTTCACGTCCTCGGTCGTATAGAGGGGCTCGAAGGTCTCGTCCTTTCCCTGGCGCAGCGCCTTCTTCGTGTGCCATTCGGCATCCTTCTCCTGTATATGGGCGGAATCGAGAAGGATGATCTCGGCGAGCTCTGCCGTTGCGGATGTCGTTATGATCCTGCCCGTGAACCCTTCGGACACGAGCTTCGGAATAAGCCCGGAATGATCGAGGTGGGCATGTGTCAAAAGCAGCGTCTTGAGTTTGGCGGGCTCGAACCGGAAGGGCTGCTGGTTCAGGACATCCGAGTTCCTCCCCTGGTTCATACCGCAATCAACGATCAATTCCGTACCGTCCGCCACCAGTTCGAAACATGAACCGGTAACCTTTCTCGCCGCACCCAGAAATCTGATCTTCATTGTCACCCCGTTCGGATAGAGAAACCATCGTATTGAAAGGCCGAAAGTCACTTGATTATACACAGACGGGCGGTCCTTTGACAAGGGGATAGAGGGACAGGTGATGTGTGATGGGTGATGGGCCATAGGGAAACCCGCAGGCTATAAGCATTGGTTGGCGCGGGAACGATGGCTTTTTTGACTCGACAAAAGTCGGTATGGTATCATTAACGCTACTATTTTTTTACTATACAAGGGGCGGGTGAAAATGAAGAACA
Organism: uncultured Pseudomonadota bacterium; assembly: GCA_937862865.1. Lineage (GTDB taxonomy): Bacteria > Desulfobacterota > Syntrophorhabdia > Syntrophorhabdales > Syntrophorhabdaceae > Delta-02. Next base: position 11,568 of record CALMFJ010000031.1, read on the forward strand.
GGTGGAAAAGAATATTCGGGGCCTTTGTCCTTGGTATCGCGGTCTTCTTCCTCTCGTGCATAATCCTCGAAACGGCGGCGCATGCACGGGCGGGCGGCGGAAGGTCGTCAGGGAGCAGGGGCTTCAGTTCGGGAAGCAGAAGTTCGGGCGGCACCTATAACAGCTCGACGCCCTACCGGAGCACGAACCCGACAGGCCAGCCGACGGCGCCTCAGCAAACGAACACGTACAGCCCCGGACGGAGCTTTCTCTATGGCCTCGGCGGGGGCCTCGCAGGCGGCATGATCGGGAGTATGCTCTTCGGTCGTTCCGGTTATGGCGGGATGGGAGGAGGATACGGAGGCGGGTTCGGCTTCGGGGATATCATCATCCTTCTTATTATCGCAGGGATCCTTTTCTGGGTGTACAAACGTTACAAGGCAAGAAAACAGATGCAGATGGAATCATCTTCTGCGGCAGGATACAACTCATACCAGTACAACCAGCAGCCGGCCTACGATTACGGCAGCACAGCATATAACGCCCAGCCATCGGGCGATCCTGTCGGCGAGGCCTTAAGGCATATTGCAGACATGGACCCCGCGTTCAATGAGAACGCCTTCTGCGAGAAGGCGGAAGACCTTTTCTTCAAGATCCAGGGCGGCTGGACGCGGCGCGACCTGACGGCGATATCCGACCTCCTGACGCCGCAGATGCGCGACACATTCCAGGGGGACATCAACCGGTATATTGCCGACAAGAAGATCAACCGCCTTGAGAATATCGCCGTGCGGAACGTCGAGATCGTGGACGCCGCTCAGGACCAGGGCGAGGAGTACATCACGGTCCGCTACACGGCAAGCCTCCTCGATTTCACGACGGATGAATCCGGCAGCGTGCTTTCGGGAAGCTCGACCGACCCGGTCAAGTTCCTCGAGTACTGGACGTATACCCGCAAGGTCGGCGAGCGCAGCTGGAGGCTTTCCGGTATAACCCAGGAGCAGGACTACAGATAGACGTTGCCCGAAATGGCCGATGACCCGACAGGCGATAACAGGCCCCAGATAATCACCGTCCGGTCATCGGCCGGTTCGGGCAAGACATACCGCCTTGCCCGGCATTACCTCGAGGTCCTTCTTACCAGCGCCCTATACGATTCCCCCCTTCCGGCACGCATGGCGAACATCGTCGCCATAACGTTCACCAACAAGGCTGCGCAGGAGATGCGCACACGCATCATCGACTGGATGAAGCGCATCATCCTCGACATACCCTTTGAAAGCTCCCCGGTCAAACCGCTCGACGCGATAATGCCGGGCATACTGAATATTCCGGCCGTCTGCGAAGGGGCCGGCGAGGCCGGCACCTCGGACGAGGCGGTACGGAAGGTCAGGGACTATCTCATCGGGGCGATGGACCTGCGCTTCTCGGAGCTCCTCAACGATTTCGGCCATTTCAACGTCGGCACGATAGACAGTTTTGTCAACCTGACGCTCAAGGCGTCGGCCATGCGGCTTAACCTCCCGCCGGATTTCGACGTGACGACGGAAACGCAGGAGCTCATCGATTCCGCCCTGCAGGAAGCCCTGAGGAAGACGGGTGAGGATGCCGGGGCCCGGACCATCTTTGACAGGTTCATCGAGAACTACATCGACCTCGAGGGGGACCAGACGGAATGGGTGCCGAAGGCGACCCTTGCCTCCATGGTCGCGGCACTGTGGAACGAAGAGGTACGGGAGAACAGGGAATTCATTGTCCCGCCGAAAAGCGCATTTGCCGCGCTGCGCTCAGGCCGCACAGAGATCGCCGCGACGGCCCGCCTCCTTCTCGATTCATTCGCGGCGCAGAGCGCCTTGCAACCCCTCTCGAACGTGACAAAGGCCCTGGAAAGGAGCCTCGCGGACCCGCTCGCTCCAAGCGCCTATTTCAATCGAGGTCTGGAGGCATGCCTGACGAAGAAAAGCTGTCCGCCAGGCGAGAGGGACATCGAACTCTGGAACACCCTTGCAACCCTCAGACGCTCCTACGCAGCGGCCCTGTCCATGTCGAAGGGCCTGCCCTACCTCGACGTGTTCGGGTTGTTCAAGCGCATATTCACGACAGAGATACTGCCCCGCAGGCGGGTCATCCCGATCGAGGAACTGAACAGGCTTCTCCTCACGATAATGGACCGCAGCGACCTCATACCTGAGATCTGCTATGCGCTTTCGGAACAGTACCTGCACTTCCTGATAGACGAGTTCCAGGACACGGGCCTCCTGCAATGGAAAAACATCGAGGTCCTTGCCGACGAAGCGTTAAGCCGCGGGGGCTCGCTCTTTCTCGTCGGCGACAGGAAACAGGCGATCTACCGGTGGCGCGGAGGCAGGGCCGAACTGGTCGATGACGTGATACAGCGGTATGACGGCGCCTACACCGTCGAGAAGCTCGACCTTGATACGAACTATCGCAGCGGGGAGCATATCGTCTCCTTCAACAATGCCGTTTTCCGTGAGGAGAGCCTCGGCGGTCTAGCAAGGGCCGTCCTCAAAGACCCTGCGGAGAAGGACATCGAGGAGGTTATAAAACCCTACCGCGATTCCGCACAGAAATTTCTCGCTGCGAAGCGCGGCACGGGGTACGTTTCGATCGAACACCTGGAGGGCGGCAATGGTGATGAGGATGCCCCGAAGGCCCTCACGAAAGAAGAAGCCGGCATCATCGTCGAGGAACGGGTCCGCGGGATCATTCAGGAACTCCTCAGCCGCGGGGCCTTTGAGGAGCGTGACATCGCCTTTCTTGTCAGGACACGGGAGGAAGCGAAGGTCATTGTGGGCATCCTCCTTTCCCTGGGCCTCAATGTCGAATCGGAGTACACGGTCAGCATAAAGAACAACCCCCTTGTGCGTGAGATCATCAGTCTCCTCAAATTCATCGACAGGCCCGACGATGACCTCTCGTTCGCGTCATTTATAACGGGCAGGATATTCAGGCAGAAAACGGGGGCCGGGCCCTCCGTAACCGCCGGCTGGCTCATGGCAAAACGCCTGTCCGGCACGCCCCGTTCCCTTTACCTCGACTTCAGGATTGACCACGCAGAACTGTACGACAGAGGCTTCAGGGATTTCGTGGAGAGGTCGGGTTACCTTCCCCTCTACGACCTCATGGCCGGCCTCATCAGGCACTGGGAGATAATGGCCGGTTTCCCCGATGACGCACCTTATGTCCTTCATCTCCTGGAGGTGATCAAGGACCTCGAGCAGGAAGGGGCAGCGACGATAAAGGGCCTGACCGACCGCATTTCAGATACGGCCCCGGGAAATAAGGACGACAGCAGGTGGCTCCTTAACGCCCCCGGAACGTTCAACGCGATAAAGGTCCTCACGATACACAAGGCCAAAGGCCTTCAGTTCCCTGTCGTCATACTTCCGTTCATCTCCCTCTCACCGTTCGGGTCGCTCGGGGGCCCGGACAAACAGCGGTTCTTTGAGGCCGGCGACGACGGCCTCAGAATGCTCTATCTCAAGAAAGAGTACGTAGAGACGTCGCCGGAACTCGCTGATATCTACCGGTCGAAGGAACGCGAATACGTGGGCGATGAGCTCAACAACCTTTATGTTGCGATGACCAGGGCCGAGGAAGAGCTCTATATCCTGCTCACCGAGAGAAAGGGAAAGAAAAATTACCTCAGGGACCATCTCTTCCGCATCCCGGAATGTGCTGCCGGCGTATGCGGCAGCTGCATCACCCTCGGGAACAGAAAGACTGCCGCCCGTGAAACGGCGCGCCCCGCACTGCCCGCCGCACACCTGTCCTTCGTCGACCTCACCGGCGGTTCAAAGTGGGCGCTCAAGGTGAGGGCCAGGCCATTCCGTCCCGCGGGATACGGGGCGCACTCCGTATCGGCGCGGAAGATGGGCAATGCTGTGCATCGCGCCCTGTCGCTCATCCATGCACTGCCCGTGGATGACGCCTTCATCGCCTCGGTCTGCCGGACCGCCGCAGCCCTCGAGCACGCGACGGACATAACGGAGGACATCATCTCATCCGTCACGGCATTCTTGGGCAACCCTGCCATCCGACGTTTTTTTGAACCGGGGCCCGGCACCGTGACCTACAACGAGAAAGAGATCGTTGACGGAACGGGGAACACCTTCAAGCTGGACCGGCTCATTGTCCGTCCCGACGCGGTCGAGATCGTGGACTACAAGACGGGCGAGACCCGCTCCCCGCAGCATGCGGAACAGGTCGAAGTGTACGGGCGCCTCGTCTCCGGCATCTATCCGGGCAAAGAGGTACGGAAGTACATCCTCTACGTTGAAAGCGGCGAGGTGATCGAGGCATGAGCCGTTTCCGCTTTATCCCTTTCGGGTGCGACCTTATCGATGAAGTTGCCGGGATGATCGGCGATGCGTCCGCCGGCGGGGAGAACCTCACGGTCGTTTTCCCGGGCAGACGCCCTTCCCTCTATCTCAAGGAGCGCCTGGCAAAACAGGCCGGAGGCGCTTTCTTTCCGCCGCCGTGCTTTTCATTCGAGGAATTCATCGACAATCTGGCGCGCAGGCGACAGCCGGCATTTGAGGACGTCGACGTCATCGACGCCGTCTGGCTCATCTTCACGCTGATCAATACCCTGCCCGCGTTCGCCGGCCACCAATTCCGTACAAAGGATTTCGGTGAGTTCCTCACCTGGGGAATACATCTCCTCCATTTCATCGAGCGCCTCGATACGGAAGACATCGATAACGAGGCCCTCATCAATGTCGAGCGCAATGCAGCGATCGGCTTCGACATCCCGGCAAGCGTCAACGAACTGCTCGCAAACATATCCGTTCTGCGGCTCAAGTTTCACGCCGCTCTCAACGCGCGCTCCTGGTTCACGCGGGGAACAAAGCACCGGGCGGCTGCCGGCGAAGCCAGGACCGGGGCATGCCCTGATGCGGGACACGTCCTGTTTGCCGGCATCTTCGGGCTCACGGGTACGGAAAAAGAAATCGTCAGGTCGCTGTGGGACCTTGGCCGGGCCGATATCGTCGTGAGCGGCAGCCCCGACGAATGGCCCCCGTTAAAAGATCTCGCGTCATACCTCAAAGCGAGCCCGGAACTGAAGAAAGATACACCGGCAACAGGCCCCGCTATTCATCTGCATTCAGGCCACGATACCCACTCCGAAGCCCTTGCGGCATACCGGATAATAAGCGAAGCGCCCGGCGCGCAGACAGCGGTCGTCCTGCCTGCGCCCGATTCCCTGTTCCCCGTCCTTAACCTCGTTGTCGACAGGATAGATACGCCATGCAATATTTCTCTCGGCTATCCCATGGACAGGACGGCGCTCTTCGGCCTCGTCCGGAATACCCTCGACGCAGCATGCGAGCGGCGCCCGGACGGGCTCTATCCATCGGACCTGTACCTCAGTGTCGTGCTGCATCCTTTCGTCAAGAACATGTACCCGGACAGCAGCCTGAGGAAAGCGCTGCTGTATGCCGAACGGGCCCTGTCCGGCGAAGGCGCCTTCGCCGGGCGAGCCGGGGTCCTTCCCGACGAAATAGAAGCCCTGGTCTCAGCCTCCAGGGAGGAGACCTTCGAAGCCGCGTCCATAGCGGCCCTCAAGAAGGTCCACGCGCTCTTCTTCCGGGCCCTCGCGGGCGCGGCAACAACGCACGGCGTCGCGACATGCCTGGAAAATATTCTCGAGGCCGTGCTCAATGCAACCGAGGTCGGGTCCTACGCACTGTCGGGCCCCATATTCGACAGTTTGTTGAAAACCCTCGAAGCACTGAAACGGGCCCTTTTCGCGAAAACACCGCTATCCGTCAACCCGGTCAAGAACGCGCGGGCGATTCATGACATCGTGCTCAACCATCTCGGCATGGCCGACCTTCCGTTCGACACACACCCGATAGAAGACCTCGAGATACTCGGTATGCTCGAGGCGCGCAACATCTCGTTCGAGCGGCTCATTATCCCTGACGTCAATGAAGGCGTTCTGCCGGGGCCGCGCCAGGTGAACCCCCTCATCCCTGTCGGCGTCTTCGAAGCCCTCGGCATCCCGCCGCCTGAGTTCAGCGAGACCGTATACCGGTACAATTTTTACCGCCTGATCGGCAGTGCGCGGGAGGTCCATCTCATATACAGGGGAAGCGACGACCGTCCGAGGAGCCGGTACATCGAAGAGATCCTGTGGAGCGAAGAAAGAGGGCAGAAGGCACTCGACGTCATGCCCGCGGAGCAGACGGTTCTGCCCGTCAACCTGCGGCGGGACATCCCCCCGCCCATTATCGGGAAAAACCCGTCCGTTATCGCGGCACTTTACGTGCGGGGTTTTTCGCCCAGTCTGCTCGACACGTATGTCGCATGCCCGCTCCTTTTTTACTTTACGCGCCTCATGGGCCTCGAGGAAAAGCAGGGTTTTTCGACAGACATCGACGCAACAGGACGCGGCGACATCGTCCATCGGGTCCTGTATGACACCTTCCTGCCTTTCATCGGGGCCTGCCTCACACGGGAATCGCAGAGCGATCTCCTTGAGGGCCTCTCCCGGGCCCTGCAAAGGCATTTCACCGGGAAACCCGATTCAGGGGAATACTATCTTTTCCGCAACATGGCACGGTATAAGCTCACGTCATTCGTGAAAACCCATTTGAAAAACCGCGCGGAACCTTTTGTCGTCCAATCTCTCGAAGAAAAGCTTGCCGCGCAATTTCCCGTCGGCGACACGACGGTAACCCTGTCAGGCAAGGTTGACCGGATCGACTGCGAGCCTGAAAGGGAAAGATACACGGTCATCGATTACAAGACCGGCTCCGGCGCGAGACAATATCCCGCCGGCGTGCTGAAAAAAACCGATTTTCATGACATCGTTTCGATACACGAACACGTCCCTTCCTTCCAGCTCCCCGTGTACATGAACATCTTTTCCGCCTCAAAGGACATTCCCATCGAAAATGTAAGCGCATGCCTCATCATGCTCGGAAGAAATTCGGAAGAACCTTTCTTCAAGCCCGGGAGGGACAACAATGCTGAATTGATTGCCGCCTACACGGAAGGGATAAGGACCGTCATCGCCCACATGCTCGACCCCGATGAACCCTTCACCGCATTCGACACCCGGCGGTGTATGGACTGTCGGGCACGGGATTTATGCCATATGTAATAGCGGCTAACGGCAAACGGTAAAAGACAATAATTTCTCTTGCCTTTACGGTTCTTTCTTCTATGATAATTTCCGTTAGCCGTTTGCCGCTAGCCGTCAGCCGCATCTTTCATTCCGCCCGCTTTATATGGTATAAAAAGTGATGTTCGTTGATTCCCATTGCCATCTTGAAATGGAGTCGTATCAAAGCGACAGGGACGATGTCATTCAAAAATGTATCGATGAAGGGATGGAGTATGTCCTCACGGTCGGGACGGAAGAACCCTATTTCAAGACCGTTATCGCTCTTGTCGACCGGTACCCGTTCATTTACGGGGCGGTCGGCATCCACCCCCACAATGCCGCCGATTTTACGGACATGACCGAGAAGGCCATCAGGAAGGCAGCAACGCACCCCAGGATCGTCGGCTATGGCGAGGTGGGGCTCGATTTCTTCAAGAACTATTCGCCGCGGGACATCCAGAAAAAGATCTTTGTCCGACAGCTTGCCCTCGCGGGCGATCTTGACCTGCCGGTCATTATCCACTCGCGCGATGCGCAGAAGGAAACCGAGGACATCCTCAAGCAGGAGTGCAAAACGGGCCGGGGCGTTATCCATTGCTTCTCGTACGACCGCAGCGCCGCGGAAATCTTCCTGGATATGGGGTTTTATATTTCGATCCCCGGGACGGTGACCTATAAAACAGCGGGCGGTCTCAGGGAGGCGCTCCGGTATATACCGAGCGAGCGGCTGCTCGCGGAGACCGACGCACCGTTCCTTACACCCGTGCCCCATCGCGGCAGGCGTAACGTCCCCTGGTACGTCAAGATAACCATTGCGGCAATGGCCGCAGAACGCAAGACAACGACAGAAAAACTGGCGGCTGTACTGCGCGATAATTTTGTAAGGCTATTTCTCAAAAAATAAAGGACTGCTCATGAGACCCGCTATCATTATTGTCGACATGCTTGATGGAAATTACGGGAAGCCTCTCGGGAAAGAGAAAGAGGAGGAGAAGATCGTGCCTGTCGTGAGGGACCTCCTCAAACGAGCGCGGGGCCAAAATATACCTGTCATCTTCGCCTGCGACAGTTTTCTCGAACAGGATTTTATATTCCGCGGCCGCATGAAACCCCACGCGATCCGCGGAACGAGCGGGACAAGACCTCTCAAGGAGCTCGAGGTCGAAGACTCCGACATAATACTGGACAAGAGACGCTTCAGCGCTTTTTTCAAGACGGACCTCGACCAGACGCTCCGCACTTTCGGCGTGGACACCGTGGCGATAGGCGGGATCAACACCCATTTTTGCGTCCTCGCCACCGCCTTCGACGCGGTGTGCAACGATTTCTCCACAGTGATCCTCGAGGACGCAAGCGCCGCATTCAAGAGGGATATCCATGTGAACTGTCTTGCCCCGTACAGGAATTCAGCCATATACCCCATCCTCAGGGTGATGACGTCCCATGATTTCATGGACGAGGCCGGGAAAGACCTGCCATGATGCCTTACAACAAACAGAGCAACGGGGACCTGCTCCCCGATAAGAGACCGGCAGAGCGCCACCGGTCAATGGTGCCATATATCATCGCCGTTGTATGTCTCGTCATTGCCGCCGGCGGTTATTACGCATGGAAATATCTCCCGTTCGCGAGGAAGCCGAAGCAGGTTGTGATCTCGGACACGGTCGAGCTCAAGGTCTATGCTCCCCTGCCTCCCTCAAAACTGGGGGCCAGGAGCGTCTCCGTCAAGGCCACATTGACCGACAGGGAAAAGGCCGACGCCATCATGGCCGCATTGAAGGCGGAAAAAGTCCTGCCGGACGGCATCGTGCTCACCGAGTTTGCCGCCGGCCCGGACGGGACCCTGTTCCTCAATTTTTCGCATGAATTGGCCACAATGAAGCTCGACCCCTTAGCGGAGGTCCAGACGGTGTACTCGATCATAAATTCTTTCCTTGCCAATTTCACCAGGGCGAAGAGCGTCCAGCTTCTTGCCGGCGGACAGGCGTTCTTTACGATCAACGGCACCATGTACACCTACAAACCGTTGGAATTCAACTCTCAGATCCTGGAGGATTAAATGATAGATCCAAAAATAATCCGCGAGCATATCGACGTGTTGGAAAAGGCCCTCGCACAGAGACAGGCGGCGTTCGATACGGCAAAGTTGAGGGAGATAGATGAAAAAAGGCGCAGCCTCATCGTAGAAACGGAGAAACTGAAGAATGAAAAGAATGTCCTGTCGAATGAGATCGCAAAGCTGAAGAAATCGGGCGCGGATGCCTCGGGCCAGATAGAGTACCAGCGCTCTCTCGGCCAGAGGATCGAGGCATGCGCACGCGACCTCAGGGCGGCTGAGGAGGAGTGGGAACAACTTGCGCTCGTGATACCCAACATACCGGACAGTTCGGTCCCCGTCGGGACATCTGATGAGGACAACGCGGTCGTGAAAACATGGGGCGAAAAACCAGCCTTCGATTTTGCGCCGAAGGCACACTGGGACCTCGGGGAAGACCTCGACATCCTCGATCCGAAGCGGGCGGTGAAGATAACCGGCTCTCGTTTTGCGCTTTACAAGTCACAGGGTGCCATGCTTGAACGTGCACTGATAAATTTCATGCTCGACCTCCACGTCCGCGAACACGGGTACACCGAGGTACTGCCTCCCTTCATGGTGAACCGCACGTCGATGACCGGAACGGGACAACTTCCGAAATTCGAGGAAGAACTGTTCCATCTCGACGGCGTCGACTATTTTCTCATCCCGACGGCAGAAGTGCCCGTGACCAACATCCATGCCGACGAGATACTGAAAGAAGATGAGCTCCCCATTAAATACGTCTCCTACACCCCGTGCTTCCGTAAAGAGGCCGGCGCTCATGGCAAGGACACGCGGGGCCTCACACGCCTCCATCAGTTCAACAAGGTCGAGCTTGTCAAGTTCGCGCATCCCGACAATTCATTTGACGAACTGGAAGGCCTCACGCTCGACGCGGAGGACGTGCTGAAGAGGCTCAACATTCACTACCGCGTGAGCGCCCTGTGCACGGGTGATCTCGGGTTCTCCTCCGCAAAGACATACGACATCGAGGTGTGGCTTCCCGGGCAGGAGATATATCGTGAAATATCGTCCTGCAGCTGCTTCACGGATTTTCAGGCGCGCAGGGCGAAGATCCGCTTCCGCAGGCAGGGCGGGAAGACCGAGCTCGTCCACACATTGAACGGCTCCGGCCTCGCGATAGGCAGGACCGTCATGGCCGTCATGGAGAACTACCAGGACGCGGACGGGACAATAAACGTTCCTGAAGCGCTCAAGCCCTATATGCACGGTCTCGACAGGATCACCCGGTTATAAGAAGCATCGGTTGACAGCACAGTAAACGACTGCCACCTCCGTCGTCCCGGCGCTTTAAATATGGAATCGGAATGATTTTTCTGTTATAAGGTACAAGGAGGGGATCCCATGGAACGGGTTGGTGTCGTTGGTGCGGGGAATATGGGGGAGTCTGTCGTCAGGGCCCTCCTGAAAAATGATGTCCCCAAAAAGGATATCTGCTTTATCGAGGCGAAAAAAGAAAGGGCCGGCTATATCGTAAAGGAATACGGGGTAGACGAGGTCCGTAAAATGACCGCACTGGCAAAGCGGTCGGATGTCATCGTCCTTGCCGTCAAACCGCAGGATGCCGCAAAGGTCCTGCCGGAAATTACCGCCTGCCTCACCTCTTCGCACATACTCGTATCCATTATGGCGGGCATAACAATATCAAGGATCATGTCCCTTGCGGGGAAACCGTTACGGGTGGTCAGGATGATGCCGAACCTCGCCATCAAGGTGAACGAGGGTGTCATCGGGATGGCGGCGAGCCCGGATGTCTCACCGGCGGAATTTTCCTCCCTACGGTCCCTCTTCTCGCGGGCGGGCCTCATCGTCGATGTGGACGAAGCTCACATGGACGCGATAACGTCCCTCGGCGCCAGCAGTCCGGCGTTCTTCCTTCTCTTCCTCGAGGCCATGATCGACGCGGGGGTCCACATCGGGCTGCCCCGGGACAAGGCCAAAGCGATCTCGATCCAGGTTGTCAAGGGAGTTATCGAGATGCTGGAACGGGAGCAGATACATCCGGCAGTCATGCGCGAAATGATAACGTCGCCCGGGGGCACCACGATAAGCGGATTGGCTTCCCTCGAAGCCAATGCGTTCAAAGGGAGCATCATCGAGGCCGTTGAAAAGGCGGCGCGCAGGGCGAAAGAGCTTTCTTCATGATGAACCGGTATCAGAGTAAACGCCAGCTGATGGTCGAGACCCAGATCATCCGGCGGGGGATCACGGACAGGCGCGTCATCAATGCGATACTCAAGGTCCCAAGGCACCTCTTCGTCGACGAGGCCCTGTGGCCCGAGGCTTACGAAGACCACCCGCTGCCCATCGGAGAGAAACAGACCATTTCGCAACCGTACATCGTCGCCCTGATGTCGGAATTGCTTCAGCTTACGGGCAAGGAAAAGGTGCTCGAGATCGGAACGGGTTCCGGGTACCAGTGCGCCGTCCTGGCGGAGCTTGCAGGCCAGGTCTATACGGTCGAGCGGATCCCTGCGATAGCCAAGCGTGCCCGGAAGATATTCGACCAGCTCAAATACTCGAATGTCATGGTTCACATCGGCGACGGGACACTGGGATGGAAGGAACACAGCCCCTATGACGGCATCATCGTGACCGCCGCCGCACCGAAGCCCCCGCAAGCGCTCCTCGAACAGCTTGCAAACGGGGGAAAGCTCGTCATTCCTATCGGTGACGAATTCACCCAGGACCTCATCGTTTTTACACGCGGGAAAGAGAACGATTATGCGGAAGAGAATTACGGGGGCTGCCGGTTCGTGAAACTGATAGGCGCTCAAGGGTGGAGGGAATGAACGGGGAAAAAGATCCGCTCGAATATGTCCGTTATGACGACATCCAGGTCGAGAGGCTCTACATGCGCGACCTCAGGAAATTGCCCGTCATAACCGTGGAGGAGGAGAAGTTCTACGCCCGCAAGGTGGCGGAAGGCAGTGCCGAAGCCCGGAAAAAAATGATCGAGGCGAACTTGAGGCTCGTCGTCAAGATCGCCCGGCGCTACGTGAACCAGGGGTTGAGCCTTCTCGATCTCATAGAGGAAGGGAACATCGGTCTCATCAAGGCAGTCGAGAAATTCAATCTCGCCAAGGAGTGCCGCTTTTCCACATACGCAACATGGTGGATAAAACAGTCGATCGAACGGTCGATCGCGAACCACTCGCGCACCATACGGCTGCCCGTTCACGTCTCCTCGCGGGTCAACAGGATATCGAAGATCATCAGTGCATACGTGGAAAAGAACGGCAGAGAACCGTCCCTCGAGGAGATCTCGCAGGAATCCGGCTTCCGCATCGATTTCGTGCGGAACCTCTTCACAATGGCAATCAAGACCTACTCGCTCGAAAGCTATATCGACGAGAACTCGAAGCTTACCCTCGAAGAGGTGATACCCAATCCCGACAACGAGGAGCCCCTCTCCATCCTGGAACACACCCGGCGGATGGAGGAGGTCGCGTCGTGGCTTGACGCGCTCAATTCCGACGAGCGAAAGGTTATCCTCCTGCGTTTCGGGCTTGACGGCGACGAACCGCAGACCCTCGAAATGATCGGAAAGACCTTCGGGGTCACGCGGGAACGCATCCGCCAGATCGAGCAGAAAGCCCTCAATAAGCTCCGGAAAATTGTCAAGAGACGGAATATTGGAACAGAAAGCATCTGAACTTCCACGGCGGAACCCCGCCCTCGACATCATCCGGAAAGGCTCCGTCATAACGATCATCACCCTGATATCGAGGCCGCTCGGATATGTCAGGGAGGCCATCCAGGCGTACCTGTTCGGGGCGACCCTGCTCGTCGACGCGTTTATCGTCGCCTTCAATTTCCCGGAGCTTATCCAGACCCTGTTCTTCTCCGGCGCCACGAGCGCATTTCTGATCCCGGTATGCACGAAATACCTGAATGACAGGGAGCAGTACTCCCATATCTACTCAACATTCATCAATATCTCCATCATTCTCACCGTTTTTGTGTCGCTTGTCTTTTTCCTTTTCAGCAACGTGGTCGTGAAGCTCATAGCTCCCGGGTTCACGCCCGGGGCCAGGGTGATCACGAACAACCTCTTCATCATCATGATCCCTGTCATAGCTTTCCACACGCTCCTTTCGGTCATGAAGGCCTTCCTCAACGCGCGGGAGCATTTTGCCGCGCCGGAGCTGTCCGGGATACTGTGGAACATCGTTTTCATTGCCTCGGCGGTGCTCCTGGGAAAAAAGCTCGGCATCTACAGCCTTGCCATCGGCGTGACCGTGGGCTCTCTTCTGCAGATCGTGATGCAGTACCCGTACCTGAGGAAGTTCGGCATCAGGTACCATTTTACGCTCGACCTGAACCACCCGGCGATCGCCACGGCGAAACGCCTCTTCACCGGTGCGCTTATCGCGACGTCCATCGTCCCCATCAACAGCTTCGTCGGGAGGATCATAGCTTCCTACCTGCCTCACGGCGAGGTGGCGTCGCTCTCATATGCCTTC
>CALMFJ010000032.1 GCA_937862865.1 uncultured Pseudomonadota bacterium
GTCGAGGTAGTCGCGAGCATCTTGAACCAGATGGACAGAACACTCGAATCGGAACTCCTGGGGAAGCTGGAAGAGACAAGTCCCGAACTGGCCGAGCGCATCCGGCAGCTCATGTTTACCTTCGAAGACCTTGGAGGCCTCGATGACCGGAGTATCCAGACGCTGCTGAAGGAAATCTCGTCAGAGGATATCGGCGTCGCACTGAAGGGCGCTTCGGACGGCATGAAAGACAAGATATTCTCCAACATGTCGGAAAGGGCCGCCGCGATGCTGAAGGAGGACCTCGAGGCGATGGGCCCCGTACGCTTATCCGATGTCGAGAAGGCCCAGGTAAAGATCGCCATGGTTGCGAAAAAGCTCGAAAGCGAAGGCAAGATCGTCCTGTCGCGGGGCAATGAAGAGTTCATTTGAAAGCGTGTGCCATGGAAACCTTTACCCTGACCGACCTCGCCGACGATATCCAGGAAGAGACATCTTCCGATTTCATTAAACTGTTCAACGAAGGGCAATCCGGGTTCGAAGACAACGCATCTCCTTCGCTCACCAGGGCCCCGGCGATAAATCTCGAAGAAGAGGCGCGGCGCGTCTTTGAAGAGGCATACGCCGAGGGCGAAAAAGCCGGGCACAAGATGGGCATGCAGAGGGTCGAGCCGCTTGTCAAAAGGCTGGGAACGTTCCTTGCCGAATTGTCCGTCTTCAAGGAAGAGCTTATAAAACGGGCGGAGAATTTATCTACGGAACTGGCTTTCCTGTTTGCCGGGGCGATCATCCTGAAGGAATGCAGGGACGACCGCGAGAACATCCTCAGGATGGTCAAGAAGGCCCTTTCCCTTTGCGAGGGCAGGAGCGGAACGACCATCCGGCTGCGCAAAGAGGACGCCGACCTTATCTCACCGCAAGAATTGACCGATTTCAAGATTGTCAGGGACGATACCCTGCACGAGCCGGGGTTTGTCATTGAAACGAATTTCGGGGATATCGACGGGCGCATCTCAGTCCAGATAGAGGAATTGAAGAAAGAGTTCTTGAGTGGACGAACAGACTGACAGGACATTATCGTTGACGCGCGATATGCTGGCGAACGTTTACCCTTATCGCGTGTACGGGAAGGTTAACCAGGTGGTGGGGCTTGTTATAGAAGGCAAGGGGCCCATCTCGTCCGTTGGCGATTCGGCCCTCATTTACCCTGTTGACAGCAACGTTCCCATCGATGCGGAGGTGGTCGGTTTCCGGGACGGCAAGACACTTCTTATGCCGCTTGGCGACTTGCGGGGCGTCGGCATCGGTTCACGGATCCTGTCCAGAAAGAGGAACGCTGACACCCTTGCGGGCCAGGGCCTCCTTGGCCGCGTCATAGACGGTCTCGGCAACCCGATCGACGGCAAGGGACCGCTCAATTGCACGGAGTCTGTCCCTATCTACCGCGAAACGGTCAATCCCATGCGCAAGAAACGCATCGAGGAACCGCTCGACCTGGGGATCCGGAGCATCAACGGTCTGCTCACGTGCGGCAAAGGGCAGAGGATCGGAATCTTTGCAGGTTCCGGGGTGGGCAAGAGCGTCCTGCTCGGGATGATCGCCCGCCATACCGAGGCCAAAGTGAACGTCATCGGCCTTATTGGCGAACGCGGCCGCGAGGTGCGCGAGTTCATCGAACGGGACCTCGGCGACGGCATCAAAAACTCGGTTGTCGTCGTTGCGACATCCGACCAGCCGCCGCTCATCAGAGTGCGGGGCGCCTTCTTGACGATCGCGCTCGCGGAGTACTTTCGCGACCAGGGAAACGATGTGCTGCTCCTCATGGATTCACTGACCCGTTTCAGCATGGCCCAGAGGGAGGTCGGGCTCGCCATCGGCGAACCCCCGACGTCAAAGGGGTACACGCCAAGCGTTTTCTCGCTGCTCGCAAAGGTCCTCGAAAGGGCGGGGAACGGTTACGGTGAAGGAACAATGACGGCCATTTACACCGTCCTCGTCGAGGGAGACGACCTCGATGACCCCATTGCGGATGCGGCACGGTCCATCCTCGACGGCCATGTCGTGCTCTCAAGAAAACTTTCCGATGCGAACCACTATCCGCCGATAGATGTCCTGCGCAGCGTCTCAAGACTCATGAAGGACATCACGCCGAAGGAGCAGAGCGAATACGCGAGCCGCATTGTCGAGATACTTGCGGAGTTTGAACGTGCCGAAGACCTGATCAACATCGGCGCCTATACCCCGGGCAACAATCAGAAGGTGGACAATGCCCTGGCGATGATCGACAAGGTCAGGACATTCCTCCAACAGGGCGTCGACGAACGGGTCCGGCTCGAAGAGACGCAGAACAGCATGAAGATACTCTTTTATGTATAAAGGACGTTCTACGTTCCGGGTTCTACGTTCTACGTTTCTTTATTTTCCACGATGCACAACGTAGAACGCAGAACGCAGAACGCAGAACCATTTTCGTATGGACCGTAAGCGGATCAACAAGATCATCGAGATCAAGGAAAATATCAAGAAGGGCAAGGAGCGTGAGATCGAGGAGGTGAACCTCAAGATGGCCTCGATCTGCAGTGAGATCGAGGCGGTGGAGGGGGCCATCTCCCAGAACCACACCAGGCTTTACAGTACCGCATTATCCGGAAACGACTTCGCTGTTCTCACGGATTACCTGGATTACCTCGACACTTCACGGTCCGCGCTCGTCTGTGAAAAAGGCGCTTTACAGGAAAATATCGATGCCCTGTACCAGGAGCTGTATGAATACGCCAGAGAACTGAAAATGCTCTTCAAACTGCGCGACAAAGTAATGGCAGAGATCAAAAAGGGCGAGACGAGGCGTGAACAGAAGATGCTCGATGAAATGGCCCTGAGGCTCGATGACAAAAGAATGCCGGGCCGATAATATTTCCCATCCTTTTTAAGGGACGGTCCATCCGGACCTGTCGCATCCCCCGTCGCCTTTCGCCCATCCAAAGAATTCCGTATGCGTGCCCGGCGCACCAGTTCTCAACCAGGAAAATATTTCCTGCTAATGGAAATATTTTCCATGGCTTCGGTATACCAGCCCTCGATTCAAGTTATGTAAGGATTTGAAATCATTAGGGGTGAATATCTGGCATGGAATTTGTTTAAGCAAATGCCATGGAAAATCTCATCTTGAATTGCCTGATGGCAAATGTTTTCGGACCAGGGAACCAATCTTCACCGCAGGGTGGTACGAACATGCCCGGCGAGGGACGGGGCATGTTCCTCAACCTTTTCTCTCAAAAGATGATGGACGGCATCTCCGGCGAGGTACTGCCTGCACCTGTCGGTGATGTTTCGCGCAAGACCGGCCGGTGCGAGGGAAAAGGGGCGCAAGATCAATCTCTTGAGGCCAGCCCTGACAGTGCGCGAATCTCCGCTCTTGTTTCGGCGCTGGCAGCTTCCCTTGTAGAACCGGCTGTGTCCGGACCTGCGGAAAAGGATGTGCAGGCCATCGCCGGGTTCCTTGGGAATATATTGGACCTCCTGTCGGGCGGCGACGAGATCGAGCTCAAACAGACGGCGGGGAGCACAGCCGACATCACGGCTGCAGGTGCGGCCCCGAAAGAGGGCTCCCGGCAAAAAGACCTGGAAAATGGCGCGGCCGATTCATTCGCCGGTTCCCTTGCCGTGTTCCTCGCGGCACTGAACAGGATGGCCCGGCAGGACACTGAAGAGCCCGGTTACCGGTCTGTTGATTCCGGCATTCCGGGAACGGGCCGGATGACAGATGTCGTTGGGCCCGAACGGCCTCATGCAGCCCGCGCCGCAAAAGCGGTCGCGCCGGACCCCGCTGTGATCTCGGCAGCACAGGATGAGACGAAGGGAAAAGCGGCCGAAGTCCCGGCCTTGCTGGTCGAGGTCACCCGGTCGGTAAAGGACAATAAGATAGCAGATATATCGATCAAAGACGTGCAGAAAAAACCGGCCTTTGCTGTGCCCGTGGCTCCGGGCGAAAAAAAAGTTGAAGACCTGCCGGACCGCCCGGATGGCACGGGCACAGGAAAGGCGGAAGGGGACAGGATAATTATCCGGGTTCTTGATAAAGACGATACGGACCTGAGGAACGATACCGGTGACAGGCCCGCGAACGAGAACAGCCTGGGCCTGCAGGGAAATTCACACCGGAACAGCGGTGAGCATAAACCTGAGGTGCATGCCGCGGCAAAGAGCGATTTCAGCACGGTGATGATGGACAGGATAGAAAAGCTCACGGAGCACTACGCGGTCAAGGGCCCGGGCATGGATATGACAGTCAAATTGAAGATCGATGATAACGAGACGATCGTGGTCGGCCTGCGTGACGACGGGGCGAGTGTTACCGTAGAAGTGAGAACAGCCAATGAAAATACATTAAATTTTATCCAGTCACAGAAAAATGATCTCATGAAGAACCTGGAAGAAAAGTATATCATGACGACGATCCACGTTGACATTGACCAGGATGCGCAGGGGCGGCGCGACCAGGGGAAGCGCCGGGAGAACGGTCGGGACGGCCTGGAGGAAACACAGGATTTTAATAATGTTTTTGAGGCAGTGGCCTGAGGGAGGGAAAACATGTCAGTCGCAAGCATAACAGGTACGGTGGATACAACAGGAAAGACAACAGGAACGACAGGTGCGGCCACCCAGCTTCTCAACATGGACGCCTTCATGAACCTTCTGGTAACACAGCTCAAATACCAGGACCCGCTCGACCCTATGAAGACGAACGAGTTCATGAACCAGCTTGCCGCCCTGACATCGGTGGAGAGGCTCCAGAATATCAATGACAGGCTCGCTGATCTCGACACGACGGTCCAGACGGGTAATATGCTGGACATGATCGGGAAGAAGGTCCAGGTTGACGGAAACACGCTTTCCCCGGGCGATCAATTCACCGTTACGCCGCTCGCTGACTACGACAGGGTGGTCTTTGCGATCAAGGACCTCAGTGACGGCAGCACCCGGACGGTTACACGGTATAAGGGTGATTCCCTGACGTATACGAATGAAGGAGAGAACAGCGTGCAGGTCGCCGCTGTCGCCTACAACAAACAAGCTGTGGTCGCCTCCGGGGCGGCTGCATATCGGACGGTCACGGGTGTCAAGAGCGGTTCGAGCGGCGTTTCCCTTGTAACCGGCGATGGCCAGGAGTACACGGCGGGTTCCATTAAAGTGATCAAGAATTAACGAGGAGGCATACAATGTTAAGTTCATTCTTTTCAGGCATCAGCGGTCTTATCGCGAACAGTTCGTCGATCAACGTTGTCGGCAACAACATTGCGAACGTGAACACCGTCGGGTTCAAGGGAAGCCGGGCAACATTCGAGGACGTCCTGTACCAGTCGGTAAATGGAACGTCCGGGTCAAGCCAGGTCGGAAGGGGCACGGCGTTGAGCTCTGTCGACACATCATTTTCACAGGGCAGTTTCGAAAGCACAAGCGAGTCGACCGACCTCGCCATTGGCGGGAAGGGTTTTTTCATTGTTCGGTCCCCCGAATCGCAGACCAACTATTACACGCGCGCCGGTCAGTTCAGGTTCGATGCTGACGGGTACATGACAAACCCTGCCGGCGATATTCTTCAGGGAAGAATGATAGACAGGACGACGAATGCCCCGTATGGTGTCGATACCGATATCATCATCTCGCAGGCCCCCAGTGAGCCCCGCGCGACCCAGTTCATCGGCATGTCCGTGAACCTTCAATCGGATTCTACGACTGCCGGGACACTGGGGAGCTTGAGCGGCGCCGCTAACGGCACCGTTACATCGGTTGCCCTGAGCGACGGCAAATATCCCAGGACAGGAACCTATACCCTTTCGTACACCGCCGCAACGAACACTCTCACCGCGACATGCGCCCTGACCGACCCCACGGGTGCGGCGACAGGCGGTACCGTGAGCTACAGCGGCGTCGTGGCCCCAGGCACGAGCTATACCAATTTTGGCGGATCAGGACTTGATATCACGACAGACGCGGCCTTAACGGACGGCAATTCCCGGACCATCGCGTTCCAGGGTTTCTCTACCGATTATGTCAGCGCTACCCGCAACCCGACCACGACATCAAATTACTCATCGTCGGTGACCGCGTATGATTCTCTCGGCCAGCCCCATGTCGTCACCGTGTACTTCCGCAAGGCGTACGAAGTCCCCGCCACACAGACGAGTGTCTGGGAATGGATGGCCCACCTCGAGGGTGCCGACTCCGCAACGGGCGATAACTCCCTTGCCGGATGGGGGACCCTCTCCTTTAACAATAACGGTGCGCTGACAGCGGGAGGCGACGCCAACTCGGTCAGCTTCGATTTCTCGCAGGGTGCGAATCCCGGTCAGGCGATCGACATTGTGTTCGGTTCGGGCTCGGGCGGCGGAACAACCACACAGTACCCTATCGCGTCGACAACAAACTTCCAGACCCAGGACGGCTATCCGCCCGGCGTCCTCGAGAGCACCACGGTAAGCGCGGAGGGTGTTATCTCGGGCCACTACTCCAACGGCCAGATCCTGAACCTTTACCAGGTCACGCTCGCCAATTTCAACAACCCTAACGGTCTGAAGAAAGAGGGCAGCAACCTTTACTCGGAAACGATCGAATCGGGCGTTGCATATACGAACGCACCGGGGGAGGGCGGTCTCGGCAAGATCAGCGCCAACTCGCTCGAGCAGTCGAACGTCGACCTTGCGACCGAATTCGTCAAGATGATCATAGCACAGAGGGGCTACTCCGCAAACGCCCGCGTCATCACAACGACGGACCAGATATTGGAGGAGTTGATCAATATAAAACGATAGGCGATAGGCGATAGGGCTATAGGCAATGGGCTGGAGGCGATAGGAAAAATAAGAAAAATATCAGGGGGCCGAAATTCGGCCTCCTTTTTTTGTCACCCGTCCGGCATCACCTATCGCCCATCGCCGCTTGTCCGTTTTATCGTCAATTCCCTGACGGGCCGCGGCGCGTCAGGGAAAGGGTGAATCGGTGTTTGTCCTTTAATTCCAAGGGGGTCTCATTCTGGCATATTAATTGCTTTAACCTTCAGCGAGGAGAACCCTTATGGCCGAAGAGAGGCGCGAGAAGAACATGATCGATGATGGCCCCAAGGCGGGCCCGAAGAAGGAAGCCCCCGGCGAAGGTGCACAGAAGAAACAAAAAGCGGTCAAGCCTGCCGGGAAAAGAAGTAAATCGAAACTGATACTCATCATAATATTCGTGATGGTCGTGGGCGCCTGTGCGGGCGCTTATTTTACGTTCGGCAAAAAATATATTTCCAATGTCCTCGGCAGGAAACCGGGCGT
Source organism: uncultured Pseudomonadota bacterium (assembly GCA_937862865.1). GTDB lineage: Bacteria > Desulfobacterota > Syntrophorhabdia > Syntrophorhabdales > Syntrophorhabdaceae > Delta-02. Next base: position 7,296 of record CALMFJ010000032.1, read on the forward strand.
TGCAGCGGCCGCTGTCGTCAAGAAGGAGGAAGTTGGGCCCATTCTGCAGCTCGATCCCTTTGTCTTCAATCTTACGGGCAACCAGTCGAAGTACGCGAAGATATCGCTTGGCATCGAGGTGAAAGACGTCAAGGCGATGGAGGAAACCAAAAAGATGATACCGGTCATCCGCGACCGCATACTTTTCATCTTCGGGGCCAAGGCCCCGGAAGTGCTTATGGATGTCAATCAGCGCGAGGCCCTGAAGAAGGAAGTGCATGCCAGCTTAAGGCCCATGTTCAAGAGCGGAGAAGAACTGAAGGCGGTGTATATCACCGATATTATAATCCAGTGAGGTTTTGATGGACCAGGTCCTTTCACAGGCTGAAATTGATGCGTTGCTGGGCGGCATATCGGAAGGCGATATCCTCACCGAAACGGTCTTTGTCGAGGAAACGGCAGCCGAAGAGGAAAAACAGGTCAAGGATTTCGACTTCATGCGCTTTACCAAGGGCAAGAAGGAAAGGCTTCCCGCCCTCGAGTTCATATACGACAGGTTCTCGAAATCCTTACGCTCGGCCCTTTCTCTCTTTATGGAGCGCGAGATCGAGGTCGGGGTCTCTCCTGTACAGTATGTCGAATACAGCGAGTTCATCAAGACACTCCCCCTGCCGACGAACATGAACATCGTCGTGACCGAGAACCTCAACGGCTTTTTCATCGTCATATTCGACGCCAAGCTGATCTTCTCCGTCCTGGAGACCGTTTTCGGCAGTGCCACGATCTCGCCGGCACGGATCGAGGGCAGGGAGTTTACGAAGATCGAGTTCAACGTCATAAAGAAACTGATCGATTTGGTCTCGGCGGAGATGGAAAGGGCATGGGGGCCGGTCTATGCGATTACCTGTAAGTATTCCCGGTCGGAGATAAACCCGAACTACATAACGATGGTGGCAAAGGAAGAGACGGTCAGCCTCAATGAGTTCTCGATAGAGATCGGTGACATAACGAGCTGGATGAAGATCTGCATGCCCTACGGCGTCCTCGAGAGCATAAAGGGGTACCTGATCTCGACGCCCTCCCGCGAGGATATGGAGATGCGGGAGAAATGGTTCGGCAGAATGCGGGAACGCATCATGGAAGTGCCGGTCGAGGTAAGGGCGATACTCGGCCGCAAGCGCATGCCCCTTCACGAATTTGCCGCGCTGGGGAGCGGGAATGTCATCATGGTCGACCGCTACGTCAATGACGCCATCGATGTCGAGATCCACAGGAAAACAAAATTTCACGGCAAGATGGGCGTGTTCAAGGGCAGCAAGGCCGTCAAGGTCGACGATATCGTTCAGTAGCCTCCGGGAGGAAGAATGGAAGAGATGAATGAAACACAGGGCCAGAACGGGACGGTAAAAAAATTCGAGATGAACCTCGACAGCCTTCTCGATATCTCCGTCGAGATCTCGGTCGAGATCGGCCGGACGAAGCTGACCATCGGCGAACTGCTTGCCCTGTCAAAAGGCTCGATAATCGAGCTCAATAAGATAGCCGGCGAGTCGGTCGACATTTACGTGAACGAGAAGCTCCTTGGCAAAGGAGAGATCGTTCTCGTCAATGAGCGGCTCGGTGTCAGGGTCATGGAGATCCTCACACCGAAAGAACGGGTCCAGGAGCTCGGCTGATGGACATGTACCTCGGCATAATCAAGGTCATTCTCATCATGGCGGGGATGATCGCAGGCATCTACCTCCTGAGCCGTTACGCAACAAAGATGAACTTCAGGTTCGGCGCGAAGAGCACGTCCGGTTATGATCTGAAAAAGGTAGACACGATATACCTGGGATACAAGAAATTCATATCTGTCGTCGAGGTCAGGGACCAGGTGCTCGTTATCGGCGCCGGGGAGAAAGAGATGTCGCTCCTGGCGCGATGGAAGAAGCAGGAAAAGAACGCATGAAATGGCTGGTCGTCGTATTGCTGATAATCACACTGATGTCCCTTCCGGCCATTGCGGCGGCAAAGGCGGAAAAGGCGGCGGCCGGCACGAATATCCTTAATTCGCTGGTGGGCGCCGATGGAGGCCGTAACCTCATCAATATCGTGATCGTTCTGACGGTCCTCGCCTTTGCCCCGGCTATCCTGCTGCTTATGAGCTCGTTTACCCGGATCATCATCGTGTTGTCCTTCCTGCGCCAGGCAATGGGCATCCAGCAGCTTCCCCCGAACCAGGTTTTGATCGGCCTTTCCCTCTTCCTGACGCTTTTCATCATGGCACCGACATACGAGAAGGTGAACGAGACCGCCCTGAAGCCCTACCTTGCTAACAAGATCCAGTTCGAAGAGTTCATGGACAAGTCCACGCAGGAGCTCGGCACGTTCATGCTTAAGTATACGAAGGAAAAGGACCTCGCCCTTTTTATGAACATTGCGAAATTCAAGAGGCCCGATTCACCGAAGGACCTGCCGCTGAAGGTCATAGTCCCGGCATTCGCGATCAGTGAATTGAAAAGGGCGTTCCAGATCGGGTTTCTCCTTTACATTCCGTTCCTCATGATAGACATGGTCGTGGCGAGCGTTTTGCTTTCGGCAGGGATGATGATGCTTCCGCCTATCTTTATATCCCTGCCTTTCAAAGTCATGCTGTTCGTTCTCGTGGACGGTTGGAACCTCCTCGTGGGGTCGATCATAAAAGGTTTCTAAAGGGAGATTTAAATGAGCCAGGACCTTGTTATCCAGATCTTCAGGGACTTTCTCAAGTCGACGCTTATCCTCATGTCGCCGCTATTGATCGCATCGATCGTCGTCGGCCTTTTGATAAGCATCTTCCAGGCGGCAACGCAGATTCATGAAATGACCCTTGTCTTTGTTCCGAAGATCCTCGTCATTTCGATATGCCTGATCATCCTGTTCCCCTGGATGATGAACTTTGCGGTCTCTTTCGCGACGAACATTATAAGCAATATTCCTTTATACGTGAAGTAAATGGAGAACCTGGCGATCACATTTGAAATTCAGAAATTCCTCCTGGTCTTCTTCAGGGTGGCAGCCGTTATTTTCATGGTCCCGGTCTTCTCGGCACGGATGGTCTCCGGAATATTCAAAGGCGGGCTTTCCCTGTTGATCGCATATCTCCTTTTTGATGTGATCACAGTAAATTTTACGGCGCAGCAGGACCCTTTTGTCCTTCTTGCACTGTGCGTGAAAGAGGTCTTCATCGGGGCGGTGATCGGCTTCGTCGTGCGGCTCGCATTCAATGCCGCGAGCATGTCGGGCGAGATCATTTCCCTTCAGTCGGGATTGTCGTTCGCCCGTGTTATGGACCCTGCGAGCCAACAGCAGGTCTCGATGATCGAGCAGATTAAGAGCCTTATCGCAGTCCTGATATTTTTCGTTATCGACGCGCATCATATGCTCATACAGGGCATCGCGTACAGCCTTACCACCCTGCCGATCGGGAGCGCGTCCCTCAATGCGCCGCTTGCCGGGTACCTTATCAAGGCAACGGCGGGCCTCTTCGGTGCGGCGTTCAGGATCGGGGCGCCGGTCATCGTGACCCTTTTTCTTGTCGAGCTGTCGTTCGGCATCATGTCACGGATGATCCCGCAGGCGAACGTGTTCGTTGACGCCCTTCCGGCGAAGATACTGATCACCGTGCTCATGCTTGGTATGTCCCTCGGATATATCGTGCCGAGCATCGCGGCGTTGTTCAAAGGGCTTGAAACAGATTTTGTCCGGATGATCCGGATGATGGGATAGGGCATGTCGGAAAGTTTCCAGGAAAAGACGGAACAGCCAACCGATAAAAGGTTGGAGGACGCGCGAAAAAAGGGCAAGATAGCGATATCGCGCGAGGCCAATACGGCCATTATCATCCTGTTTTCCACGGTTTTTCTCTATTTCATGATGTCGAAGGGCTTTCAGGAAATGTTCAGGTTCTATGCGACCCTTGTCCGGAACGTGAACCTGGATGTCGGGCCCGGGAACATGTACGACATCGTCCTGTTCAGCCTCATGCGCTGGTGGTACATCGTGGGGCCCGTCTTCGGCATCATCCTCATCCTCGGCCTCGCGGGAAGCATCCTCCAGTCGGGCTTCATGTGGAGCTTCGAGGCCCTCAAATTCGACGTCAACAAGCTAAACCCTTTTGAAGGGATAAAGAACCTCGTGTCGAGGAAATCCCTGGTCGAGCTCGTGAAATCGGGGATCAAGATCGTCTGCCTGTGCTATGTTGCAAAGAACCTGATCATGGGCCAGATGCCGGTAATATTCGGGCTGACCGGACAGGACACGGGCACGATAGTCAACTTCCTGGGCGAGACCTCGTTCCGGCTGACGCTCAAGGTCGGGATCGTCTTTCTCTTTATAGCGGCGCTCGATTTTGCGTATCAAAAATGGGACTTCAGAAAATCGATGATGATGACCATGCATGAGGTCAAGGAAGAATACAAGGAACGGGAGGGAAACCCGCTCATCAAATCACGCATAAGGAGCCTTCAGCGCGAAATGTCGCGCCGCAGGATGATGGACGATGTCAGGACGGCCGACGTGATCGTGACGAACCCGACGCACTTCGCCGTTGCCCTGAAGTATACGGCACATGAAATGCCCGCTCCCCGGGTCGTTGCAAAGGGTGCAGGTTTCATAGCGCTCAGGATAAAAGAGCTTGCCGCGAAACACCGGGTCCCCCTTGTCGAGAACAAGCCCCTCGCGCAGGGGCTTTACCATGCCGTGAAAGTCGGTGACTACATTCCCGAGAATTTTTACCTGATCGTTGCGGAGCTTCTCGCAACCATCTTCAGGCGTAAAGGGAGAGGATTGCTGTAATGGGTGCACTTGCTTCCAGCCTCAGGAACAAAAGCGACATGCTGATCGCCGTCAGCGTCGTTTTTGTTATCATGATCATGATCGTGCCGCTCAACAGCTTCCTTATCGATATTTTCCTGTCGATGAGCATTTCCATCTCCCTGCTCATCCTTTTCATAGCGATGTATATCAAGAAGCCGCTCGATTTCTCGGTCTTTCCCTCCGTCCTGCTTATCGTGACGCTCTTCCGGCTTTCACTGAACATTGCCTCGACGCGCCTCATTCTGGTCCACGGTGATGAGGGGGCGAGCGCGGCGGGGCAGATCATCAAGGGTTTCGGCACGTTCATTGTCGGCGGGAATTACGTTGTAGGCGCCGTCGTCTTCCTCATCCTCATGATAATCAACTTTGTCGTCATAACGAAAGGCGCCGGCCGCGTGGCTGAGGTTGCCGCCCGATTTACCCTCGACGCCATGCCCGGCAAGCAGATGAGCATCGACGCTGACCTCAACGCCGGGCTCATCGATGATGCCACGGCGCGCCGGCGCAGGGAGCGCGTCGAGATGGAAGCAGACTTCTACGGCGCGATGGATGGCTCGAGCAAGTTCGTCCGCGGCGATGCGATCGCCGGCATCATCATCATTTTTGTCAACATCATCGGGGGGTTGGTCATCGGTATCGTCCAGAAGGGCATGAGCATAAACGACGCCCTGTCCGTTTATACCATCCTGACGATAGGTGAAGGCCTCGTCGCGCAGATCCCGGCGCTTCTCACATCGACGGCCGCCGGCATCATCGTGACGCGTGCGGCAAGCGAGTCCAACCTGGGAAGCGATGTCGTCTCCCAGCTTTTCACGCAGCCGAGGGCCCTTGTCCTCGCCTCGTTCGTCATCCTGTCCATCGGCATGGTGCCGGGTATCCCGCTGGTACCCTTTCTCATTCTGTCGTCGATAACGTACGGAATCGGCCACGTGATGAAGAAAATGCCGCAGGAAGAGCTTCCCGCCGTCCTCGAGGTGTCGCCCGAGGCGAAGGAGAAATCCGAGCTCATCCAGCCCCTCGAAATACTCGAGATCGAGATCGGGTACGGCCTCATACCGATCGTGGACGCCGAACAGAACGGGGAGCTCCTCGAGAAGATACGGGCCATCCGAAAACAGATCGCGGTCGAACTCGGTATCATCGTGCCTCCGATGAAGCTCAGGGACAACCTGCAGCTCGGGGCATCGGAATATATCGTCCTCCTGAAAGGGATCGAGATGGGCCGCGGCAGCCTTATATCGGGCAGTCTCCTTGCCATGGGGCCGGAAGGCAAAGAAAGACCGGCGGACGGCATTCCCACGAAGGAGCCCGTATTTAACCTCGACGCCTACTGGATAGCCGAGAAGGACCGCGAGGTATATCTGGCGGAAGGTTTTACGGTTGTCGATCACGCCACGGTCATAGCGACCCACCTGACCGAACTTGTCCGCAACAATGCCCATGAGCTGCTCACACGCCAGGAGACCCAGAAGCTGATCGACAATGTGGCGCCGACACACCAGAAGGTGGTTGAGGAGATATCCCAGAACCAGGTGAATGTCGGGACCGTCCAGAAGGTCCTGCAGAACCTCCTGAGGGAGCAGGTGTCCATCCGCGACCTCATAACGATCCTCGAGGCCGTAGCGGATGCGTCGTCATCGACGCGGGACCCGGACGCGATCACCGAGTATGTCCGCCAGCGCATGGCGCGCAGCATCCTGAAGCCGTACCTGGTCGACGGCATACTCAATATCCACATCCTTGAGAAGACCCTCGAAGAGAGGCTCATCAACAGTATCCAGCAGACGGAACAGGGGTCGGTCCTCGCCCTTGACCTTTCGTTCAGCCAGAGGCTGATCGAGAAGATCGGCAATGAAGCGAAAAAGGCGATGCTCCAGAACTACCAGCCCGTTCTCCTTGTTCACCCGCTGCTGCGCGGCAGGCTGAGAAGGTTCCTTGACCGCTATATCCAGGGCATCGCGGTTATTTCGCACAATGAGATCCCGCCGCAGATCAGAATACAGTCAGTGGGGGTAATACGCATCAATGAGAGTTAAGACCTACACATTTGAAGATGTCCGCACGGGAATGGAAGTCATCAAAGAGCAGTTCGGCCCGGACACGATCATAGTCGATATAAAACAGAATGTCATGAACGGCAGCAAAACGGCACAGAATTGCTGCGAGATATCCATAGCCCTCGACAACGACCCGCTTGTCACCATGGACAACAGCCTGGGAGAGGTCCGGAAAAAGACAGAGGCCGTCTGGAGCGACGCGGCAAAGTACCTTTCCGACCGGCTGCTGTCTATCGAATCGGACATGCTGACCGACAGGCTGAAAAACTACCCCACGACACTCAAGGTCCTCTACGAGAAGATGCTGCGGTCCGGGCTTGACAGGTACCTCGCGCTGTCCCTTGTTTCGGAGGTCTTTGCCGAAATGGGGTCCCTCTCGGAAAACAGCCTGAAGGCGGCGTTCCTGCTCAAATCGCGGCTCGGCAAACGGATAAGCCTGTGCACGGTGATGTCCGACGACGCATCGACCGCCCTTATCGGGCCGACAGGGTCGGGCAAGACGGAAGCGGCGAAGAAACTGGCGCTTGCGATGAAGGAAGAGGGCCTCGACCCCCTGATCATAGCGTACGACCCCGTAAAAAGAGGCACATACAGCGAATATATCAATTTCTCGGGAAAGACCGGGATACCCGTCCAATTCGCTTCACATGCCGGGGACCTGAAGACGCAGGTCCAGAACGGGAACGAGAAAAAGATCATTGACATCACGGGCCATAGTGTCCACCAGCGGGAAGCCGTGCAGTGCCTTCCGGGCATGAGGAAACTTGCCGTCTTCCCCGCCGGTGCGCGGGACGAGGCCGTCGACCAGTATCTCAGCGCTATGAGTTACGTGTCGATAGCGGGGCTCATATTTACAAAACTCGACGAGTACGACAGGTTCGGCACGGTGTGCAACACCATTGTGCGGCTTAAACGGCCTATTGCGGCCTTAATCGGCGGGCCGGAAGCGAAGGACATCGTAATCCCGGGACCGGGCACGTTCGGCACGATGCTGATCGAGGGAAAGACATGGTGAAGAACGGGCGCCGGACGATAGCGATAACGAGCGGCAAGGGCGGGGTCGGGAAATCGTCCATTGCATCGAACATGGCCTATCTCCTCGGGGACAGGAGCAGGTCGACGTTCATTCTTGACGCGGACCTTTCGCTCGGCAATATCGACATAATGTTCGGGATGGTGCCGAAATTCAACATCAAGCACGTTATGGACGGGATGCGCCAGATGGACGAGATCGTCCTTAAGGGGCCGTGCGGGATCCGGATAATCCCCGCAACATCCGGGGTGAGCGAATTCTCGGAGCTTAACCACAACGAAAGGGCGGTGCTCTTGAGCTCGCTTGCCGCCCTGCCGGCGCACGATTTCCTGATCGTCGACACCTCGGCGGGGATATCGTCGAACGTGCTCTATTTTAATGCCTTAAGCGAGCAGATCTTCATCGTCGTCACGCCGGACCCGGCAAGCATTACCGATTCATATGCGATGATCAAGGTGTTGAGCAGGAGGACGGGCAGAAAGGATTTCAATATCATTGTCAACATGGTGAGGCAGGAGAGCGAAGCGCTGGAACTGTATAAAAAGCTCGTCGGGGTGACCGACAGGTTCCTCGACGTGTACCTTGACTATTTCGGCTTCGTACCCCTGGACCAAAACGTCAACACCGCAACGCGGAAACAGAGATTGTGGGCCGAGCACTTTCCGAACTGTGAGGCAACGCGGGCCCTTTCAAAAATTTGTGACAGGCTGGTGTCAGAATGACATGGAAAAAGGCATATGCAGGAGCATACAAGGATGATCGTGAACGGGTGATCGACGAGTTCGTGCCGATCATCAAGCACCTTGCGTACAAAGTGTCCCGGAAATACGAGGACGACGATATAATCGAAGACCTCATATCGGCGGGAATCGTGGGCCTTCTCGAGGCCATGGAGAAGTTTGATGCGACGAAAGGCGCCAAGCTCAATACCTTTGCCTATCTTCGTATCCGCGGAGCGATGATAGACGAATTAAGGTCCCGGGACTGGTTCCCGCGGAGCGCCCGGTCGAAGTCAAAGAAGATCAACGAGATCATCCGCAAGCTCGAGAACAAGCTCGGGCGGCTGCCCAAGGAGGAAGAGGTGGCCGAGGCCCTCGGAATGAATATCAACGATTATTACAAGATGCTCAAGAATTACGGGAACCTCTCCGTCCTCAGCATCGAAGACCTCCATGAACTCCTGGGGGAAGATCGTGACCGGATCATGCGCTATGTTACGGAGGAGACCGATGATCCGGAAAAATGCGCGGAATTGCTGGAGCTTGAAGGCATCATGGCGAAAGAATTCGATAAGCTGCCGGAACGACAGCGGTATGTCCTGAGTCTTTACTACCATGAAGATCTCAACATGAAGGAAATAGCGCGTGTCCTGAGCATCACCGAGGCCCGGGTGTGCCAGATCCATTCCCAGGCAATCCTGAACCTCCGGGCGTCTATGAAAAAATTCGTTCGCAATTAAGGTTTCGAAGCGGGCGGCCGATAATATGTCTGACAGCTATGGAACGCAATGAAATCTTAAAAGTGCTCAGGAAGATCGATGTCCTGCCGACCTTCCCGGCCGTTATGGCCGAGGTCATCAGCGTGATCAACGACCCGATGAGCTCCGCAGCTGACCTGGCGAAGACCATGGACCCGTCGATGGCGTCGGAGGTGCTTCGTGTGGCCAACACGGCATATTTCGGGACGCGGAGCTTTCGCACGATCACGTCGATCGAACATGCGATTGCGATAATTGGCCTGCGGCCCCTGTCCCAGATCATTCTCCATATGCCGTTCCTTTCGATGATGAACGGTGTCGGCCCGCAGGACACGAAGAAATTCATACGCCACTCGACGATCTGCGCGATAACCTCGCAGGTCGTGAGCCAGACCCTCCGCATAGGGGACCCGCACGCGGTCTACATCGGGGGGCTGATGCACGACATCGGCGCGATCGTCCTGTACAGGTATTTCCACACTCAATGGCAGGTGATAAGCGGACTTGTACGAGAGAACGGCTATACGCGCGTGCAGGCGGAGGAAGAGGTGCTGAAGTGCGATCACGGTATGATCGGCGCGTGCCTCCTTGAAATGTGGAATATCCCCCAATCGGTCAGCGATGGGGTCATGTACCATCATTCTCCCGGGAATGCGGCGGAAAATGCTTGGAATGCAAAGATCATCGATGCCGGGAACCGTTTTGCAAAGCAGGCGGATTTGAGCGACCGGTTCACGAATTTTGATGATTTTGTCCGGAATAATAAACACCTCGTACCGCTGGTCGAAAAGCTGGGGTTCGAGGCATCCCTCTGTGAGGAACTCAGGCTTTATGAAGAGGTCTATGCTCTTATGAAGAACGCACGACCACTGCTCACGGCGACAGGGGAAGAACAGGAATGATCAAGGTATTGATAGTCGACGATTCGCGCGTGATGCGCAGTTCCATATCGCGCATCCTGTCGAAGGATACGTCCATAGAGATCGTGGGCACGGCCGAGAACGGGAGGGAGGCTGTCGAAAAGGCCGAGTCCCTGAAACCCGACGTGATCACGATGGATGTCGAGATGCCGGTCATGAACGGGATCGACGCCCTCAAAAAGATAATGGACAAGGGCCCGGTCCCTGTCATTATGATGAGCTCTCTCACGAAGGAGGGTGCCGAAATAACGATAGAGGCATTATCTCTGGGGGCCTGCGATTTCGTGACGAAGGATTTTGCCAATTTCGGGACCCTTGCGAGCAGGGAGAGCGAGATCATAGCAAAGGTGAAGAACGTTGCCCGGAACAAGGTCAGGGTCATGCTGCGAAAACTGGACACTGCAAGAAAACCGCTGGCCGTGAACACTCAGGTGAAGGGGCGTCACGAGATCCTTGCCATAGGAGCGTCAACGGGCGGCCCTCCCGCACTGCAGCATATCCTCACCCGGCTTCCCGGGGCATTCCCCGTCCCCGTCGTGATAGCGCAGCATATGCCCAAGGTGTTCACACAGTCCTTCTCGCAGCGGCTCAATGCAGTGTCACAGCTCAGTGTGAAGGAAGCCGAGGACGGTGAGGTGCTGAAAGCCGGTGTCGCTTACCTGGCGCCGGGGGACAGGCACATGTCCCTGAAAAGGAAAGGGAATGCTGTTTCGGTCCAGTTTGACGATACCGTACAGTATATTTACAGACCGTCGGTTGACCTTCTCATGGGGTCAACGGCGGCTGCCTACGATCGCCAGTCGTTCGGTGTGATCCTGACGGGAATGGGCAATGACGGGCTTGTGGGCATGAAGGAGATGAAGGCGCGGGGCGGTTATATCGTAGCCCAGGATGAAGAGACATGCGTGGTCTACGGCATGCCCAGGGCGGTTGTCACGGCCAACCTGGCAGATGCGGTCCTGCCCGTAGACAGGATATCGGAAGAGATAATGAGGGCGTTATGAGCTTATTGAAAGAGAGTGTCGAGGTGAAGGGCCTCGCGGGGCCGGAACTGGAAAAGTATGTGATCCTGCTCAAGGACGGGGATAATTTCGAGAAAGAAAAAGCGATCGATGCGCTCATCGCTTCCCCGGGCCGGGAGGTCATTGAAAAGATCGTGCCCCTTCTCCAGGAGAGTAATACCCCTGTCCGGATGGCCGTGCTGGACGTACTCAAGAAAATAGGGAGCGTCCATATCGAAGGCGTCATCGGCATGCTCGACGATGCAAACGAGGATATCCGGGTGTACGGATGTGAGGTGCTCGCATTTCTGAATGATCCCAGGTCGATACCGTTCATCGCACAAAAGGCGCGGGATGACGACCCGAACGTGCGCAATGCCGCCTGTATGGCCCTCGGTGATTTCGATGATGACGAGGCAGTGAACGCATTGCTTGAGGCCCTCGATGACGAGGAATGGATCGCGTTTTCCGCGATTATCAGCCTCGGGCGGACAAAAAGCCCGAAAGCCATTCCCCGGATAATGAAATTCTTCCGGGAGGCGGATGAGGAGCTCTCAAACGCTGCCTGTGAAGTGCTTCTCGATTACGGCGACGATGCGGTCCTCGACGAGGTCCTTGACGTTATGAGAAGTTGGGACAGAAAGAGGCGGGGCGCCTACCTGGCGATCATGCTGGACAAAGGGAACGAGGACATTTTTCTCAAGCTCCAGGAAAAGATAGGCGATGAACTCTACGACCATCTTCTCGGGAACATAAGAGAAAAAAAGGAACCCCCGGTCGAGATGGTGCGCATGCTCGGCTATTTCCGGACCCGGCAGACGTGCCAGGCGATTCTCGGGATCCTTGGCGGCATGGAGCAGGAGAACGAAAATTACGGGGAGGTCCTCGATGTGTTCTCTTCACTGAGCGGCATCTGGGGACCGGACGCCGCTTGTTTCATGGATGCTGACGACGGGAGAATGCTTGCCCTGATAAGGGCATGCGCCCTGACGGGGACCAGGATCGGTCAAGATATATTGCTCGACCGGTTCCTGGATTCCTCTGTTGAGGTCAAGCGGGAGATAGTGATGAACATTCCGGGCATCGTCGAGGGAACGGGGTGCTCGATAATCAAGAAAGCTCTTGAAGATACCGACGGCCATATAAGGGGCTTCGCGGTCGAGGCCGTCGGAAATCTCGGATTGAGAGACCTCACAGGGGATGTCCTGAGGATACTCAGAAGTGATTTCCCGGATGTTCGGGCGAGGGCCCTTCGGACCTATATCCGGCTCGATCCTGACGCGGCCGTTCAGGTCATATCCGATTTTGTCAATGAAGGGTCGACCGACGACAAAAAGGTGTATCTTGCCACGACAGCCCTTATCGACGCGGACAGGAACCTCCCGTTCGTGACGAGGCTCTTACACGACCCTGACGAAAGCGTGCGCAGGGCCGCAATAGGGGTCCTGGGAAAATTTGCAGAGAACGCGAGATATGTTGCCCTTCTCGAAACGATACTCGAAGAGACTGAGATTCCCCACGAGGTCCTTAAGGTCATCAAGGACAGAAGGCTCAGGCAATTTAAGGACAGGCTTGTCGGGATATTTTCGAGCGAAGATAACGCAATGTGGACACGCTATTATGCGCTGTCAGCCCTGGGTTCGTTCGAGGACCCGGGCCTTTTCGGCATCTTCGTGAGAGGCCTCGAGGATGCAAACGGGCTCATAACGATAGGATGCATACGGGCCCTTGCCGATCTCAACGACGCACGCGCGACTGATTACATCCGGCCGTTCACCGATAACGTCAACGATGATATACGGTCTACAGCCGAAACGGTATTGAACAGAATGCAGGCTCTATAGGAAAACGGCGATGACGAGAGAAGAATTTACCGTGCTGAGGGACTTCATCTACGAGAAAACGGGTATTTACTTCACCGAGACAAAAACGTATCTTCTTGAGAGCAGGCTCGCAAACAGGCTGAATGAACTGGGACTCAGTTCTTTTGAGGATTATTACTATCACCTGAAGTACGGTGCAGAGAAGGCCCGGACTGAGCTTGCGAACCTGTTCGACGTCGTAACGACCAACGAAACGAGTTTTTTCCGGAACCCGCCTCAACTCGACGCTTTCAAGATAATACTGCAGAAATCTTATATGAATGGATCGGGACCGGTCGCCCCTTTGAGGATCTGGAGCGCCGCGTGCTCGACGGGCGAGGAACCATATACCCTCGCGATCATCCTTATGGAGCTTATGGAAGCGAGGAAGGTCAACATCCCTTTCACCATATTTGCTACGGACATAAGCTCGAAGGTCATCGACTCCGCCCGCAAGGCGGTGTTCAGCCAGTATAGCGTCCGGAATACCGACGCGGCGCTCAAGCGGAAGTACTTTACGGAAGAGAACAACATGTTCAGGCTCAACGATACGGTAAAGAGGGCCGTCAAGATAGATTTCATGAACCTCATGGATGACACGGCATACAGGATGTACCGGCAGATGGATTTCATATTCTGCAGGAACGTGCTCATCTATTTCGACGAAAAAATGAAGAAGAAGGTGATCGACAACATGTACGAATGCATGAAGCCAAAGGGATACCTGACGATCGGTCATGCCGAGTCCCTCCACAATATATCCCGGGCATTCAAGCCGCTCGTGTTTCCCGGCACCATTGCCTATCAGAAAGGGTGATCTATGAAGACAATCTTGATCGTTGACGACTCGGCCACTATCAGAAAACTCCTGGCATATATCCTCAAGAAAAGGAGCTATATCATTGCCGAAGCGGAGGACGGGATCGATGCCATGGAAAAATTGGGCCATGTCCAGGTCGATCTCGTGATCGTCGATCTCAATATGCCGAATATGGACGGCATCGAGTTCGTGAAGAACCTGAGGGACAATTATTACTACATGGACACCCCCATCATTATGCTCACCACAACAAAGGACGACAAACTCAAAAAAGATGCTTTTGATGCGGGCGTCAACATGTTCCTGAATAAACCGGTACAACCAAATTTTTTGCTGTACAAGGTGGAAAGCCTTTTACAGGACGGGGAGGAACTACATGGATGACCAGGCTTTGCAGCATGATGAGATGCGGGAGATAATCGACGAGTTCATAGCAGAATCGAGTGAGCTCATGGACAATGTCATACAGGACATTGTCGTGATCGAGCAGAACCAGGACGAAGAGATCGTGAACGGCATCTTCCGCGCTGTCCATACCATCAAGGGCACGTCGAGCTTTCTTGGCTTTAACGCGTTGTCGCAGCTTGCACACAAGGCAGAGGATGTGCTGGGCGTGATCCGGAAAGGGGAGATGGCGACGGACCAGACCGTGGCGGACATTCTCCTCGAATCGTTTGACCTGATGAAGGCCATGATCGACGATATCCGGGACAATGGCAGCGAAGCTCATGACGCCTCCGAAACCATCGTGAAATTGACAGACCTTCTCGACCCCGCCAAAAAGGCCGCGCCCCCGCCCGAAACAAAAAAGATCGGGGAGATGATGATCGAAGAGAACATGATCACCCGGTTGGAACTTGACGAGGCGCTCAAGAAGCAGGAGAGCGACAAAGACAGGAAGATCGGCGAGATAGTAGTTGAGGAGCAACTGGTCACCGAGGGCCAGCTTAACCGGGTCCTTGTGAAGCAAAAGACGCAGAAAGCGGAGGAGCAGAGCATCAGGATCGATGTCAAGAAGCTCGATGACCTGATGAACCTCGTGGGCGAACTCGTGCTCGGCAAGAACCGGCTTATTCTTGTGAACAGCCTGGCAAGAAAAGGCGAGGACACGGAGACGATCTTTGACAACCTGACGGACGTGACAAATTATATAGAGGTCATAACCAACGAGCTTCAACTGTCGGTCATGCGGGCGCGGCTCGTACCGATCAGCAAGGTGTTCAACAAGATACCGAGGATGGTCCGCGACCTGTGCTCCGAATTCAAGAAGGACATTGAACTGAAGATCGAGGGTGAGGAGACGGAGCTTGACCGTTCCCTGATCGAGGCGCTCCACGACCCGCTTATCCACATCATACGCAATTCCGTGGACCACGGTGTTGAGACGCCCGCACAGCGCGAGGCGAGCGGCAAGGGCGCGAAGGGCCTCCTCTCGATCCGGGCTTACAATGAAGGCAACCATGTCATTATAGAGATCTTCGATGACGGCAAGGGCATCAACATACAGGCGGTCAAGGACAAGGTCCGCGAAAAGGGGCTCATGTCGGAAGCCGAACTGGCGACCCTTTCCCCGAAAGAGGCCATGAACCTCGTATTCATACCGGGTTTGAGCACAGCGCAAAAGCTCAGCAAGGTTTCCGGGCGGGGTGTCGGGATGGACGTCGTGCGGACCAACATCGAAAAGATGAACGGACAGGCCCACATTGACTCCGAAGAGGGTAAATGGACAAAACTGACCATCAAACTTCCCCTGACGCTTGCCATTATGCGCGCGCTTGTCGTCAAGGTTGCCCAGGAGATCTTTGCGATACCCCTGAACACCGTCACCGAGCTCGTAAAGGTCCGGGAAGGCCTCATCAAAACGGTGGACAAGAGTGAAGTGCTTGTCCTCAGGAATACCGTTATCCCGGTCGTAGACCTCAGAAGGGCCTTCTTCTTCAATGGTTACGGCGAAGACGGCTACCTCGTGATATGCAACATCGGCGAAAAGACGATTGGCATCAAGGTGCACTCGGTGATCGGGCAGGAGGAGGTCGTTATCAAGCCGCTCGGCGAATTCCTGAAGGACATAAAAGGAATAAGCGGGGCGACGATACGCGGTGACGGCAAGGTCATCCTGATACTCGACATCCCATCGATAATCCTCGACTACAGCATGAACCGGAAGATGCATCAGGTGGTGAACGAATAAGAGAACGGCGAACGGCGAACGGCTAAAGGCTAACGGTGTAAAGGTTTCTGTAAACGTTCCGATCATGCATGATCGGAACGTTTACACTTGACAAAAAAAGTCAATCCGACTTTTCTTTGTTAGCCGTCTTCACGCATTCATCGATTCGTATTCGATTATCGCATCGTTTTCAATGGCGTACAGTTCGGACGGGGTGATATTGACGGGTTCCAGGTGACGGCTTACCTCGTCGTAGTTCTCCTGCTCCAGGTTCTCGATGGCGCTTATCATTTTGCCGAGAACACCGTCGCGGTTAAGAAGGGCAGCCTGGATCTCGTCCGACAGGTTGAAATCTTTCAGGACATCCTTCAGCGGGATTTGCAGAAGGGCATCGATCAGGGAAAGCACTCCGGTTATGAAGGCCATATCAGCCGCTTTAGCGTCGCGGGTAATGCGTTTCGCCATGAGCTCCATGATGCGCCCCCGGATGGCTGCGCGCTCGAACAGCGGGGCCGATCTGGTGTCGTGCCCTTCATCCGCAAAGAGAAGGAGGGTGACCCACTTTTGAAGATTACGGTAACCAAGCATCGAAATAGCCTGCCTTATGGAGTTTATCTTATGGGCCGTGTAGAAAGCGGCGGAGTTCATGAACTGCAGGAGCTTGATGTGAAGCTCGGGGTTTTTGCGGAAGAGCTCCTCGATAACATAGAACTCTTCTTCTCGCGCAAGAAAGCGGGCAAGCTCGAGAAGGACGATGTGCGTCGGGGAAATGCTTCGGGCGGATATAACGGAAGGTTTTGCAAAGAAGTATCCCTGGAAATAATCAAATCCAAGGTCGCGGCATCTTTCGAACTCTTCCTGCGTTTCGACCTTTTCCGCCAGCAATTTGACCCTGTATTTCTTGAGCGTTTCGACGAGCACCGGAAGCTTTGTCCTGTCGCAGCCGATCAGGTCAATCTTCACGATCGAGGATATCCCGAGTACCCTCTCGATCTGGTCGTTATGATCGATAACGTCATCGAGGGCCAGCTGAAAACCCTTTTTGCGGGTACTTTCGCACAGCTCGACAACCCGGTCGTCTATTTCCACTGTCTCGAGAAGCTCGAGGACTGTCTTGCTTGCGGGCAAAAGGTCGATGATGCCGCTTCGCAACACGGTGTCATCAACATT
The DNA here is from genome assembly GCA_937862865.1 of uncultured Pseudomonadota bacterium. Classification (GTDB taxonomy): domain Bacteria; phylum Desulfobacterota; class Syntrophorhabdia; order Syntrophorhabdales; family Syntrophorhabdaceae; genus Delta-02. Next base: position 24,624 of record CALMFJ010000032.1, read on the forward strand.
GATGAAACCGACCTTGTCCCCGATCAGGCGCGGCACGCCGATGTTATTGAGCGTGTTCACCAGGACGCTCGCGGTGGCGTGCATGTTGTCCGTCACATCGGCTTCGTTAAGATCGCCCTTCCGGAAAAGAAGTTCGTATCCGAAGATCTTTTTAAGCCGGTTCAGGATCGGTTGCCTTCCTATATGGACCTGGCTATGCCGGCTGTTCTCGTCCATTTCTGCCCGGTCGTTGCGTACGGTTGAGGTTCCGACGGTTTTCATCCCGTTATCATTATCGGCACGGGACCGGAAATGTTAAGGAAATATGCACTGTGACTTAAGTATCCGCGGCTTTTTCCGATTATAGGAAAAAGAGGAGGTATCATATGAACGATGGTGCTATTTTACAGCTCGTGACCTTTAAGCTCGGTGCAGAGGAATTCGGTGTCGATATCCTGAAGGTGCAGGAGATCAACAAGATGATGAGCATTACGAAGATCCCGAATGCCCCCGCGTTCATAGAGGGTGTGATAAATCTGCGGGGAAAGATCATCCCCATCGTTGACCTGAGGAAACGTCTTGGCTTCAGGGACCAGCCGTACGATAAATCGACACGCATCATCGTTGTCGAGCTTGATGGCCTTGTCCTGG
>CALMFJ010000033.1 GCA_937862865.1 uncultured Pseudomonadota bacterium
CAGCAAAGTTATGGAGATAAGGTCACTGGAGGAGAGGATCGACGCCCTTGCCCTCAACCTCGGCAGGTCGCACCCCGATGTCGATTTCTCCACGGAGGAACCCGGAATGCAGCGTGTCGTGTACCTCGCCCGGCAGGTTGCGCGGTCCGACGCCACTGTGCTCTTTACAGGGGAAAGCGGCACGGGAAAGACTGAACTGGCGCGGTACGTCCATCACTTGAGCCCGAGGAGCAGTATGCCGTTCGGCGTCGTGTCGTGCCCGTCGCTCTCCCCGGAACTCCTCGACACCGAGCTGTTCGGGCATGTCAGGGGCGCTTTCACAGGGGCGGTCAAGGATAATCGCGGGAAGATCGCGGCGTGTGAAGGAGGGACGCTCCTTCTCGACGAGATCGGCGACCTGCCCGTGACCCTCCAGCCGAAACTGCTCCGCTTCCTCCAGGACCGGGAGTACGAGAGGGTTGGCGATGCGGCAACGCACAGGGCCAATGTGCGTATCCTCGCTGCAACAAATATCGACCTGGATGAGGCCGTAAAGAAAGGGCGTTTTCGGGAAGAACTCCTGTACCGCCTCAACGTCATTCACATCGAGGTGCCGCCCCTGCGCGGGCGGCCCGCGGATATCCGGCCGCTGGCGGAGCGCCTCCTTGCCTTTTTCAGTGCAAACAGCCACCGCCGGTTCCTTGGTTTTACCGATGAGGCCTGGGAGTTCCTGCTGCGATACGAGTGGCCGGGGAATGTCCGGGAGCTCAGAAATGCGATAGAACGGGCGGTTATCCTCTGTAAGGCCGACCGGATAGGGATCGAATATCTGGCGGAAAAAATTAAGCCGGCAGCATCGGCCCCGAAGGCAGGCGATCCCCTGTCCCTTGCCCGGATCGAAGAAGAGCATATCCGGCGCGTCCTTGCGAACTCCCGGTCGCTGCAGGAAGCCGCCGAGATCCTCGGCATTGACCAGGCAACATTATGGCGGCGGCGCAAACAATACAACATCTGATGAAAGGGTCTGCGTATCCGGTCGCCAAAAAAAGGGAACGGTTGGCCGTGTGATGTTTCTACGGTCTTGCATTATGTAATGCCGGATACCCGGCTATTCTTGCAAAATGCAAAACGATCGATCATCCGTTTTTCGTAATAAATAGTGATTCCGAGAGCTTAGGCCTGAGCTTTCTCTGGCATGCCGTATGCTCATCAATAACATACGGACTGCATATGTTTCGACTCAGGCATAAACTCTTCCTGGGCTTTGGGGGCCTTCTCATCATCATCCTCGTCGTCGGCATTCAGAGCATCATCCGTCTGTCCCAGTTAGGGGGGTCCATCGATGTTATTCTCAGGGAAAATTACCGGAGTGTTATCGCGTGCGAAGACATGAAGGAATCCGCCGAACGGATAGACAGCGGGGCCCTGTTCATCCTGCTCGGTCAGAAAGACAAGGGCAGGGAACTCATCGAAGCCAGTTTGCCGCGCTTTGATGAAGCCCTGCAGGTGGAGCTCGACAACATCACGGTGCCCGGTGAGAAGGACCTGGCCTGGCGGCTTCGTGATGCGTTCAGACAGTATAAGATGCTGCTTCAAAAATTTTTCTCGGAACGGGATGCGTCGTTCGCTGAGAGGCGCCAACTCTATTTCAATAAATTGCTGCCGACATTCTACGAGATAAAGAGCATCGCCAACGCGATCCTCCTGATGAACCAGAAAAACATGACGGATTCCGATGAACGGGCAAAAAGGCTCGCTGCAACATCCCGGGGGCATATGTATGTCCTCGTCATTGCCGGGGTCATGATCGGCCTCGGTTTCATGTTCTTTGCCGGCAAATGGGTCGTGCAGCCCATTTCCCGTCTCACGCGCTCGGCGGACGAGATAAGGAAGGGGAACCTTGAGCTTGTCGTTCCCGTCACATCCCGTGACGAAATAGGGGCGCTGTCTGAGGCCTTCAACCAGATGGCGGCTGCCGTGCGTGAGTTCCGGCGAAGCGACAAGGCGCAGGTACTGAGGTATCAAAAAGCTATGCGGGCTGCTTTTAACAGCCTTTCCGACGCTATCGCCGTGATAGGCCTCGACGGCCGGGTAGAGGTTGCAACCGGCCCGGCGAGAGATATATTCGGTCTCAAACCCAACGCCCCGATAACCATGCTTCCCGATCGCGGGCTCGACGGGACCTATCGGGATGTCACGAAGAAGGGCAGGTACACGGAGCCGGACGACCGTGATGTCATACAGAAGTTTGTCAACGGCGCCGAACGGTATTTCCGCCCGCGGGGAATACCGATATTCGAGGAGAACGAACGAATGACCGGGGTGGTGCTCCTCCTCGAGGACATCACCCTGCTGCGGCAGCATGACGAGATGAAGCGCAGCGTCATTTCCACCGTATCGCATCAACTGAAAACACCCCTTACGGCCGTGGAAATGGCCATTCACCTTCTCCTGACCGAGAAACCGGGCATATTGACGCCGAAACAGAGCGAATTGCTGATCGCCGCGCGGGAAGAGGGCGAAAGGCTTCGCACGATCATCGATGACCTTCTCGATATCAGCAGGATAGAGTCAGGCAAAGTGAAGATGAACATCGGGCCCGCGTCCCCCGCGATCCTCGTATTGAACGGCCTTGAGCCTTTTCGCCGGTCATGCCAGGAGAAGGGCGTCATCCTGACTGCCGATGTTGAGCCCGGACTGCCCGATGTGAGCGCTGATGCGATGCAGATCGGGCACGTGTTCTCAAACCTGCTTTCAAACGCGTTGAAATATACGCCGTCCGGCGGCAGCATCACGGTTTCCGCGAGGAGAGCCGATGCCGGGGTCTCGTTTTCCGTTTCCGACACAGGTAAAGGCATTCCGCGTGAATATACAGGCGTCATCTTCGAAAAGTTCGTGGAACTTCCCGGGGACGATCCGGAGCACGGGGCCGGACTCGGCCTTTCGATCGTCAAGGAGATCATCAACGCCCAAAAAGGGGAGATCGCCGTCACGAGCAGGGAAGGTGAAGGCGCGACATTCACGTTCCTGCTGCCGCTCGCGGATATCGGGCGCACGGAGGATAGATCATGAGCGATGTGATGTTTGTTTTGGTTACCGTCCTGTTCTTTGCGGCCTGTCATGCCTTCGGCTCGGCCTGCGGGAGGATATGAGATGGGTGTCGTTGTTCTCATTGTAGGGATATTTCTCATCATATACCTGATGATATCGGTCATCAGGCCCGAGAAGTTCTAGGGGATGGCCATGGATATCTACGGATGGCTGCAGCTTGCGATCTTCACAGGTCTTATTGTGGCGGCGGCGAAGCCGATGGGCCTCTATCTGTCGCGGGTGCTCGACCCGGATGCCCGGACATTTCTCGACCCCGTCATATCGCCTCTCGAGCGGCTGTTCTACCGCTTCTTCGGCTTCACGCGGCGGCAGGAGCAGACCTGGAGGAGCTACCTTTTCTCTCTCCTTGTCTTCAGTTGTGCGTCCATGCTCTTCAGTTACTTTATCCTGCGCCTCCAGCACCTTCTTCCCTTGAACCCGCAGGGGTTGGGCCCGGTCAGCCCCGACCTCTCCTTCAACACGGCGGCGAGCTTTACGACGAACACCAACTGGCAGAACTATGCGGGAGAGTCGACGATGTCCTATTTCTCCCAGATGGTCGCCCTGACATTGCACAATTTTATCTCGGCAGCGTGCGGCATAGCCGTGTCTGCGGCGCTCGTGCGGGGGATTGCCCGTGAGAGGTCGGGGACCGTCGGGAATTTCTGGGTGGACATGGTCCGGGTCAATCTGTATCTCCTCCTGCCGCTGTCCCTCGTGTTCGCCGTGTTTCTCGTATCCCAGGGAGTGGTCCAGAATTTCAAGCCCTACTCTGTGGCGCAGCCCATTGAACCCGCGGCCGCTTCAATTCCCGTAGCGGACGGCGGCGGCCCGGCGAAGAATGAAGCGGCGGCGGGTCAAACCATCGTGCAGGGACCAATGGCGTCACAGGCGGCCATAAAGATCCTGGGGACGAACGGAGGCGGGTACACGAACGCCAATGCGGCCCACCCGTATGAGAACCCCACGCCCTTGAGCAATCTCATGCAGATCTTCTCCATATTCCTGATCCCCGCCGGCCTTACCTATTACCTCGGGCTCGCGATAAAGAACCGCAAACACGGCCGGGCCGTCTTCACGACGATGCTCCTTATGTTCCTTGCCGCGCTCTGCGTGTGCTGGTTCGCGGAAGTTGCGGGCAATCCGCGCATGCACGAGATCGGCGTTTCGGCGGCCCCGGGGAACATGGAGGGCAAGGAGGTGCGCTTCGGCGTCTTTGGATCGTCGCTTTTCGCGACGGTCACAACCGATGCGTCATGCGGGGCGGTGAACGCGATGCATGATTCATTCACACCGCTCGGCGGGCTTGTCACCCTCGTCAACATACAGCTCGGCGAGGTCGTTTTCGGGGGTGTCGGGTCGGGCCTTTACGGCATGCTCGTCTTTGTCATCCTCGCGATATTTCTTGCCGGCCTCATGGTGGGGAGGACCCCGGAATACTGCGGCAAGAAGATCGAGGCATATGACGTGAAGATGTGCGCGCTTGCCGTTCTCGTATCCATCTTCTCCATCCTGGGTTTTGGAGCCTTCGGCGCGGTGACGACGTGGGGGACCGGGGCGCTCGGCAACGCCGGCCCGCATGGCTTAACCGAAATACTCTATGCCTTTTCGTCCGCCGTGGGCAATAACGGGAGCGCATTCGCCGGCCTTGGGGGCAACACCCCATGGTACAACGTCATGCTTGGCATAGCCATGCTTTTCGGCAGGTTCCTGGTGATAGTGCCTGTCATGGCGCTGTCGGGGAACCTGGCGGCGAAGAGGCTGGTTCCGGCAAGCTCCGGCAGTTTCCCCGTCTACGGCCTCATATTCGTGGTGCTGGTTGCCGGAACGGTCCTGATCGTGGGGGCCCTGACATTTCTTCCCGCCCTGGCGCTCGGTCCCATAGTGGAACATTTTCTCATGAATGCTTCCCATACATTGTATTAGGTGAGGACACGATGGCTGCAAAGCGACATTCCCTTTTCGATCGTGGCATCATAGCCGGCGCCGTCGTTGATTCCTTCAGGAAGCTAAACCCGCTGTCCCTCATGAAAAACCCGGTCATATTCGTTACCGAAACGGCGGCGGCGATCACGACGGTCATGCTGTTCAACCGCCCCGGGGGCGAACCGCTCCTTTTCGATCTGCAGATAACGGTCTGGTTGTGGTTCACGGTGCTCTTTGCCAACTTTGCGGAGGCGATGGCGGAGGGAAGGGGGAAGGCGCAGGCGATGGCCCTGCGCAGGACGCGCACGCAGACCGTCGCAAACCGCCTGAGGGACGGGTCGGTGACAAAGGTACCTGCCGACCGGCTCGAAAAGGGGGAACTGTTCGTGGTGTCGGCCGGCGAGATCATACCTGCGGACGGCGAGATCATCGAGGGGGCGGCGACGGTCGACGAATCGGCGATCACGGGGGAATCCGCGCCTGTCATCAGGGAGGCGGGCGGGGACCGTAGCGCGGTCACGGGGGGCACGCGGGTCCTTTCCGACCGTATCGTTGTCCGGGTAACGGCGGAAAAGGGGCAGAGCTTTCTTGACCGCATGATCGGGCTCGTGGAAGGGGCAAAAAGGCAGAAGACCCCGAACGAGATCGCCCTGACCCTGCTTCTGTCCGCGCTCACCGTCATTTTTCTGCTCGTTATCATGACCCTGAGGTTCTTTGGCATGTATTCCGGTGTGACCTTTTCCGTCACGGTCCTTGTCGCCCTGCTCGTGTGCCTCATACCCACGACGATCGGCGGGCTCTTGAGCGCCATCGGCATAGCGGGGATAGACCGCATGGTGCAGAAGAACGTCCTTGCGATGAGCGGCCGCGCGGTGGAGGCTGCCGGCGATGTCGATGTCCTGCTCCTTGACAAGACGGGTACGATCACGCTCGGGGACAGGCAGGCAACGAGGTTCATCCCCGCGCCGGGGGTGAGCCCCGAGGCAATGGCAGACGCAGCCCAGCTTTCCTCGCTTGCCGATGAGACCCCGGAAGGACGGAGCATTGTCGTCCTCGCCAAGCAGTATGGCTTGAGGGGGCGGAGCATCGGCGAGATGCCCCACGCCGATTTCATCCCTTTCACCGCACAGACCCGTATGAGCGGCATCAACCTCGATGGGAGGCAGATACGAAAGGGTGCTTCCGAAGCGATACGGACCTTCGTTAACGGCAGCTTCCCGGATGCGGTCAATGCGGCCATCGATGAGATAGCGGATTCGGGGGGCACCCCGCTTGTCGTTGCGGACAACACGAGGGTGCTCGGGACGATCGAGCTCAAGGACATCGTGAAGGGCGGGCTGAAGGACCGTTTTGAACGGTTCCGGGCGATGGGCATCAAGACCGTGATGATAACGGGGGACAACCGGCTCACGGCCGCTGCGATAGCGAAAGAGGCGGGCGTCGACGAATTTGTGGCGGAGGCCAGGCCGGAGGACAAATTGCGCCTTATCCGCAGCGAGCAGGCGATCGGCCACCTTGTCGCCATGACCGGCGACGGCACGAACGACGCCCCCGGCCTTGCGCAGGCGGACGTCGGCGTCGCGATGAACACGGGGACCCAGGCCGCGAAGGAAGCGGGGAACATGGTCGACCTCGACTCGAACCCCACGAAACTGATCGAGGTCGTGGAGATAGGCAAGCAGATGCTCATCACGCGCGGCGCGCTCACGACATTTTCCATAGCCAACGACGTGGCGAAGTATTTTGCGATCATCCCTGCCATGCTCGTGGGCATATTCCCTGTGATCGCGCCGCTCAACATAATGATGCTCTCTTCGCCCCAAAGCGCGATCTTGAGCGCGGTGATATTCAATGCGCTCATCATAGTCTTCCTCATCCCTCTCGCCCTGAAAGGGGTCAAGTTCCGGCCGCTGGGTGCGTCAACTCTGTTGAGGAGAAACCTTCTTATCTACGGTATCGGCGGCCTCGTCATCCCGTTCGTCGGGATCAAGGCGATAGATATGATCATCACGGCGATCGGCCTGATATGACCGGGGGAAAGCGTCATGAACACATTGTTTCGTGAGATCAGGAACAGCATCGTCGGCATTCTTGCCCTGAGCGTTCTCCTGTGCGGGGTATACCCGCTCATCACGTGGGGCCTCGGGCAGATGCTCTTCAACGGGAAAGCGAACGGCTCGCTGCTCGTGGAAGAGGGCAAGGTGACCGGGTCGGCGCTCCTGGCGCAGGGTTTCGCGGGCCGGCAGTATTTTCACCCGCGCCCTTCTGCAGCGGGAAGGGGTTATGACGCACAGTCATCGGGGGGAAGCAATCTCGGCCCCCTGTCGCGGACCCTCGCCGAAACGGTGAAGAGGCGTGTTGACGAATACCGCAGGGAGAATGGCCTTGCGCCGGATGTTCCCGTTCCGGCGGACGCCGTCACGGCATCGGCAAGCGGGCTCGACCCGCATATCAGCCCTGAAAATGCGTTCATCCAGGCGAAAAGGATCGCACGGGAGCGTGGTATGACCGAAGGGGCCGTCATCCGGAAGATCAGGGAGCACACCGAGGCACGGACCTTCGGGATACTCGGGGAGCCGCGCGTCAATGTCCTTACCCTGAATTGTGCCCTTGACGGGAGGCTTTAAAATATGGAACAGGCTGACAGGGCAGACAATTTTCTGCACATGATCCAGCGGTTGCGCCGCGGCAGGCTCAAGGTCTATCTCGGATATGCCGCCGGCGTGGGCAAGACCTACCAGATGCTTCTCGAGGGCCACAGGCTCAAAGCGGAGGGGATCGACGTGGTCATCGGGCTCACCGAGACACACGGCCGGCAGGATACTGCGCGCCTCATGGAGGGGCTTGAGACGGTCCCGAGGCTTCAGCACGAATACCACGGCATCGTTATAGAAGAGATGGACCTCGAGGCGGTCATCTCGCGGAGACCGGAGGTTGCGCTTGTCGACGAACTTGCCCACACGAACGTTCCCGGGACCGCGAACCCTAAACGTTACCAGGATGTAGACGATATTCTCGCGGCAGGCATCCATGTGATCACCACGGTCAACATCCAGCACCTTGAAAGTCTTTACAACACGGTGGAGCGGGGCCTCGGCGTCGCCGTGCGCGAGCGCCTGCCGGACCATATCCTTGCCGGGGCCGATGAGATCATCAACGTTGACCTTTCGGAAGAAGACCTCAGGCAGCGCCTCGAGGACGGGAAGATCTATCCCGAAGAGCGGGTGAAGACCGCCCTTTTGAATTTTTTCACACCGTCAAACCTGGAACAGCTCCGGGAGATGGCCCTGCGGGAGTTGGCGTCCCAGATCGACCTGAGGCGGCGGGAAGCCCGGGATGAAGAGGTCCCGCCCGCCCCCGACCAGGTCATGGTGTGTTTGAGCTCGCGGGGGCCCAACAGCGAAATACTGCTCAGGTACGGTTCCCGTCTTGCCGGACGGCTGAGCAGGAGCTGGTACGCGGTGTACGTGCAGACATCGAAAGAGGCGGCAACAGTGATCGACGCGGTCACCCAGCGCCTCATCTCCAATACCCTGACCATAGCGAAACAACTGGGTGCGACGGTCTTTACCTATAAGGGGGAAGACGTGGCGGACACTATTCTCCGTTTTGCAAAGGAATACCGCGTCGGGCATATCGTGGTGGGGTCTCCCGCCAGACGGTCTTTCTGGAAACAGCTGACGGACGGGAAGGGCCTCGTCCATCGCCTGATCGACAAAGCGAAAGATGTTGCGGTCGTGGTTGTGGACACGGCATCCGTCCCCGCGATGAGGACGCCCGTTGAAATAGTCGGGGAGGAAGCGCCGGCAGAGATGGCCGGGCCTAAGGTGCACAGGGCGGCGATGAACGATCTGCTCGGGCACAGCATTGTGTTCTGGGATGACCCGGTCTCCAAGGATGAAGCCATCCGCGCGCTCGTCCACATGGCATGCAGGGACCTTCCGGGATTGAGCGAGGCATCTGCACTAGAGGCGATAATGGAGCGCGAATCGGAAGGGTCCACATTTCTCAATGAAGGCCTGGCCATTCCCCACGCACGGCTCGAAGGCCTCCATAGACCGGGCGCAGCCTTAGGGGTCGTCCGGGGAGGGGTCACCGGGGAGGACAGCCGGCCTCCCGGTTATATCGTGCTTTCGCTCACCCCCGACGCACGGCCGGAGGTCCAGATAGAGATCCTCGCGGAGGTGAGCCGCGCTTTTCAGGACCGGACATTTCTCAAGGCAATGGACGGAGCCGTTACGGCGGACGATATACGGGACGCTCTCGCTCTGTGGACGGGGACGCGCCGGGAAGCCAGGTAGGGCCTGCCGCCACCTGGTTAGAACCTTCCCATCTTACCGGCACAGCATCTTTATATATTTTTTACATGATCGACTGATCTTTTAACGCCCAATTTATGCACGGAAGCCTAAATTTATCATGGGAAGAGGAGATCGACATGAGCTCCGAAACGATAGTGAACGACATTGACAGCCTGACGTCCCGTGTTGGGTTTGAGGCGGTATCACCCTTTGCCGAAACCAACGGCACGGGCATAAGCAGGATACTGGTCCCGACAAATTTCTCGGAGTATTCGGACACGGCGTTGCAACTGGCGATCGATCTCGCGAAGCAGCAGAACGCCGTGATAGACCTTCTCCATATTGTGAGGTTCGGGGACGGGCACAACGAGCAGCGCATGATGCAGGAGCAGATCGCCCGCCTCCCCGGGGCGAAGGACGTCGAAATAGTGCAGAGCATAAAAAAGGGAAAAATTCATGAAGAGATACTGAGCACCGGAGAAGAAAGTAAACCGGACCTTATTATCATGTCGAGGCACAGGGAGGGGATGTCCCTCTTTTCCCTTTTTCGCGGCATTACGGCGAAGGTGAGAAGAACGGCCCGCTGCTCCGTGCTTGTGGTAGGAGCTTGAACATATGCAGGAAAACGGCGAAAGATCGCAGGGGATACTGGAAAGGACCAAGCGCACGATCATAGGTTCCCCCCGGGACATCAAGGAGCCTTCGATATTCCATAAGCTGTCCCTGATACCGATCCTCGCATGGATCGGCCTCGGCGCGGACGGGCTTTCGTCATCCTCCTATGGCCCGGAGGAAGCCTTCAGAACCCTCGGGCAGCACACGTACCTGGCCATTTTCCTCGCCATGGCAACGGCTTTCACGGTCATCATCATTTCCTATGCATACTCGAGGATCATCGAGCATTTTCCTCACGGCGGCGGCGGGTATATAGTGTCCACGCACACGATATCCAGGTCGGCGGGTGTCGTTTCAGGGTGTGCACTGCTCGTCGATTACATGCTGACCATAGCCGTCTCCCTCGTGTCCTGCGGCGATGCCCTGTTCAGCTTCCTTCCCCTTCATCTCCAGAAATACAAACTGACCTTCGTTGCGTTTCTCATCGTTGTTCTCGTCATCCTGAACCTGCGCGGGGTTAAGGAATCGGTCACGTTCCTGGCACCCATTTTCATCGTTTTTGTCATAACGCATGTCCTTCTGATCGGCTACGGCATTTTAACGCATGCCGGGCAAGTAGGTCCTCTGATGCACGACATCAACATAAACCTCCATTCCGGCCTCTCGACCATCGGGTTTGTCGGGGTCCTTGCTATTTCCCTCCGTGCTTTTTCCATGGGCGCCGGTACGTATACGGGTATCGAAGCAGTATCGAACGGTATGCAGATCATGCGGGAACCCCGGGTGCACACCGGCAAACGGACCATGGTCTACATGGCCTCGTCCCTCGCGATAACGGCAGGGGGCCTTCTCGTTTGCTATCTTCTTTTTAGGATCAAACCCGCGGAAGGCCAGACACTCAACGCCATACTTGCGGGAAGGGTCTTTCTCAACTGGCCTTTCGGCGGGGTTATCGCTCTTATTACGATCCTGTCCGAAGGCGCGCTTCTTATCGTTGCCGCGCAAACAGGCTTTATCGACGGCCCGCGCGTCATGTCGAACATGGCGATCGATTCCTGGCTTCCCCGTCGGTTCGCATCCCTGTCCGAGCGCCTGACCATGCAGGATGGAGTGGTACTCATGGGCGCGGCGGCTTTTGCGCTTCTCCTGTATACGAGAGGGTCGATCACGGCCCTCGTCATCATGTACTCGATAAACGTTTTTGTCACTTTCTCGCTCTCCCAGTTCGGCATGATCCGGTTTTTCCTGAAGAACAGGGGATCGGACGTTAAATGGAAGCGGCACATCGTTATTCACGTGATCGGCCTCATCCTCTGCCTCACCATTCTTTGCGTTACCGTCTACGAAAAGTTCGGGGAAGGGGGATGGGTCACCCTGCTCATAACATCCGCCATAATAGGGCTGTGCTATCTTATCCGGAGGCACTACACGAAGGTCAGGGACAGCGTGCGGCACCTTGAAGACATCCTCTCCGATATCCCGGCCGCGGAGCCCTTCAACAACGATCCCGTGAACCCCAGGGATATGACCGCCATACTGCTTGTCAGCAGTTTCAACGGGTTCGGGCTGCATACCCTGCTTTCCATAGTTCAGCATTTCCCGGGCATTTACAAGAATTTCATCTTCATATCGGTCGCCGAGGTGGACTCAGGATCTTTCAAAGGCCTTGCCGAAATGAAGGCCCTTCAGACGTCGGTGACAAAGGACCTTGAGAAGTATGTCAAGGTCACGAGGGCCCACGGGTTCCCTGCCGACTACCGGACGGAGATCGCGACTGATGTCATCGATTCCGTCACTGACCTTGTCGAGCAGGCAGCCAGGGAGTTTCAGCGGTCGACCGTGTTCACGGGCAAGCTGATATTCAAGAAGGAGAACCCGTTCCAGAGGGTCCTTCACAACGAAACGGCCCATTCCATACAGAGACGGCTCCAATGGAACGGTATCCCGACGGTCATCCTGCCGATCAGGGTCGATATTTGAGTATGAAACAACTGCTACATAATTGAGAAACCTTTAACCTCGCTGCCCTCCCGTGTGCCTGGGCGTGAGCTTCGGAGGGCGCAAGCCGCTCCTCGCGACACTCTGCCATGATCTTAAAGAACGCTTTACCATCTCAGGCTCGAGGTGCTGTGTCGAGGTTTTTGCCCAGTGGTCCATCCATTCTTTGCGCGCCTTTATGCTCTGCGGGTCCAATTTGGTTGTCGATGAATTTTTATGTTGCTTCATATCGGCCTCCCACAAAGTAAGTATACACCACTTTTGGGCTGCCGGCATGCCCGGCAGACCGCTGGTTGCCGATAATCTGCGGCATCGTGATCAGTTCAGGATACAGCTTGATGCTCTTGCGGGAAATAGCCCATGATTTCATAATGTTATACAGGTGATGTTCTACCGGGCAAGGGATATGTTCACAGCACCGGCAGCACCCTTCCTCCGCCGGTCCCTGGAGAACTACGAAAATCTTTACGGGGTGCCGTCAATAGATGATAAAATAACACGGTGAGCCCCCGTCGTGATGAAAGCCGGTGAAAGGTTGCGGCGGACCCCGGGGAAGGCACCGGAAGCTGACGAATGTAAGGCATAAGAGACCGTTCTGATAGAAAACACAGCGGAGGTAAAACTATGTCACGGAAGATCGCGGTTTTTGTGGGAAGCCTTCGGAAAGGATCATTCAACCGGAAGATGGCAAAGGTGCTTGCCGCACTGGCGCCGGAATCACTGGAGATGGAGATCGTAGAGATCGGCGGGCTGCCCCTGTACAATCAGGACTACGATGACGAAGGGAACCCCCCTCCCGAGTATGTCGCATTCAGGGAGCGCGTGAAACCGTTTGACGGCGTTCTGTTCGTGACGCCGGAATACAACCGGTCTGTTCCGGCCGTGCTCAAGAACGCACTGGACGTGGGATCGAGGCCTTTCGGCCAGAGCGTCTGGTCGGGGAAACCCGGGGCGGTAATGACTGTCTCCCCCGGGGCCATCGGCGGCTTCGGGGCCAACCACCACCTCAGACAATCCCTCGTGTTCCTGGACATCCCGACAATGCAGCAGCCCGAGGCCTACATAGGAGGGGCCGCCCAGCTTTTCGATGCCGATGGCGCCATAACGAACGAGGGAACCCGCGGATTCCTCACGACCTTCATGACGACATTCGCCGCATGGGTCGAAAGAAACTCCCGCTGACATTGCCGGTGCCGCTATCTATCATAAACTTCGCTCCTGTGCCCGATCCGGACCACAAGGACCACGAGTTCTTTTTCTCTTTTCTCAAAAATGATACGATAGTTGCCGACGCGGAGCCTGAAGTACTCCGTATTTGTCAGCCTGGTGATATTGTTCGCCAGGCCTGCGGGGTTGCTCGCTAAAATGAGCAGCTTCTCTTTGATGATCTTTTGGAACGGGATGTCGATCCTTCCAAGGTCCCGGGAGGCACTCCTCGTGAATCTCAGAGTATATCTGGCCTTAGATGCCAAGTTCTTTCCAGACCTTGTCCGCGTCGATTATTTCGTCTCTGCCCTCTTCAAGGTCCTTCATCCGCTTTCTGACAAGCTCCAGGTCCAGAAGGTCGAAATAGGCCGTTAAGGCCTTCTCAATGATCGCGCTCTTCTTCTCGCCGAGCTCGCCCGCTATCGCTTCCAATTCCCGCGAAATGTCCCGGTCCAGTGTTATATTATGCCGTGTTTGCATGCGTCACCTCTAATACACATGATTATACACCTATTGTATGTATTCGTCAATCCGTGATCTTATGGGGACTGATGCTGGAATCAGGGCGATATTTTTGGCAAACCACAAACATCCCGATCAATGTCAACGCTTCCCACGTGAACCCCGTCCTTTTTTTCTCATTTCTCTTCGGATCGAAGCCCTGAAATCTTGTGGACACAGTTCGTGATTTGTATTTTACTATATTTCATTATCAGTCGTTTCCTGGTTGGGTTTGTCTTGTTGCCCGCAATATCATTTTTAACCAATCAGAAGGCTGTTATGTGTAGATTTATATCGACTTCGTACGGGTATTCTTGATGCAGCAGGAAAAATGTACAGATGATAACCTATTGAAAACCGGAGGATACAGTATGCTGACAGAGGAAAGCAAACCTGTTGTCAATCAAAGGATAGTGCTGAGAGAGGAATCCGATGACTGGGCCATACTCTTTGACCCGGACACAAGCGGTACCTATGGCCTGAACCCGGTAGCCGTTTACATATGGAAGTGCCTTGACGGAAAGAATACGATAGCCGATATTGTCAGGAAGCTGGGCAAGGAGTGCAAAGATATGCCTGACGATGCCGTGAATCATGTAAAAGCATTTGTCGATGAACTTATTGAAAAGGGATATGCGGGATACGGGACATAAATTAACACTGAAAGCCGAAGGCCTGGATAGTTGCTCTATTATGAAACCAATCAAAACACCGAGATCTGTCGATATTGAAATAACCAATGATTGCAACCTCCGGTGCAAGTACTGCTACCACTTCACGGGCCCGGGGGATGTCAGGGAAGATGTCCCGACAGGTGAATGGCTCAGTTTTTTTGAGGAACTCGGGCGATGCGCCGTCATGGATGTATACATCGAAGGCGGAGAGCCGTTTTTCAGGGAGGACCTGAGGGAACTCATTGATGGAGTAGTAAAAAACAGGATGAGGTTCAAGCTGTTAAGCAACGGCACACTGATCACGGATGAGGCGGCTTCATACATAGCCTCAACAGGGCGTTGCGACAATGTCCAGGTGTCAATAGACGGCGGAAGCCCTCAGACACATGATCTGTCAAGAGGTAAGGGAAGCTTTCACAGGGCAGTTGCCGGTATAAACATTCTGCGGAAACATCAGATCCCCGTAGGAGCGCGGGTGACGATAAACAGGCATAATGTACGTGGCCTTGATGAGATAGCGAAATTCTTACTGGACGATATCGGGTTGCCTGCGTTTTCTACCAATTCGGCTGGCCCCATGGGACTGTGCCGGCAGAATCAGGAAGAGATGGGCCTTACCGTGGAGGACAGGCAGATAGCGATGGAGAGCCTTCTCAGGCTCAATAAGAAATACAACGGACGCATAAAAGCGCAGGCAGGCCCGCTGGCTGATGCGAGGCAGTGGAGGATGATGGAACAGGCCAGAAGAGAAGGCAGGGCGCAGCTGCCGAATTGTGGTTTTTTGAGCGGATGTGGCGGAGTAATGGACAAAATGGCAGTGAGAGCAGACGGTGTGATGACGCCATGCACCCAGATGAGCCATATAGAGCTCGGGAGGATCAACAGGGATGATTTAATGGAGGTATGGCAGCATCATCCGGAACTTAAAAGGCTCAGAGAGAGGGCGGCTATTCCCCTGAGCACGTTTGAGTTCTGCAAGGGATGTGAGTATATGCATTACTGTACGGGCAACTGTCCGGCCCTTGCCTATGCAACGCTTAAAGAAGATAACCATCCGAGCCCGGATGCATGTCTTAAGAGATTCCTTGAAGCAGGGGGTACAATACCGGAATGAAAGATGATCACGAAAAGGCGAAGGGGAGCAAGGATTACCCTTTACGCACGATATACTTCTACCTGACAGAGGGTTGCAACCTCTGCTGCCGTCATTGCTGGATATCCCCCAAATACCAGCCGGAGGGGACGACCTGTCCCTCCCTTGATTTTGACCTCTTCCGTTCCATTGTAAGACAGGGCAAATCGTTGGGGCTTCAAGGCGTGAAGTTGACGGGAGGAGAGCCGTTCTTTCATCCGGACATTCACGGCCTAATAGAGTATATCAGGGGAGAGGAACTCGGCCTGGACATCAACACGAACGGCACCCTCTGCACGCCTGAGCTTGCCCGGGAGATAAGCAAATGTAAAAGAGCCTTCGTTTCGGTAAGCCTTGACGGAGTAAACGCCGAAACTCATGAATATATACGGGGTGTGGATGGATGCTTTGAGGCAGCCCTTCAGGGCATACGAAATCTCGTTCAAGAAGGATTGAGGCCCCAGGTGATAATGACCATCATAAAACGTAATAAAGACCAGATAGAGGAGATGCTAAGGCTGGCCGAATCATTGGGGGCCGGCTCTGTTAAATTCAATATCGTCCAGCCCATCGAAAGAGGAAGGGAGCTCCACGAGGCAGGAGATACCCTGGAGATCGGGGAGCTGATAGAGCTGGGCAGGCGGGTGGAAATGGAGCTCCCAAAAAAAACGCCCCTACCTCTTTTTTACGCCCACCCGGATGCGTTCAGACCGCTGAGCCGTATGCTGGGAAATGGCAGGAAGAGCCTTGGCGCCTGCAGGATCTTTGAGAAGATAGGAGTGCTGCCGAATGGGTCGTATGCCCTGTGCAGTATAGGGAGCCTGGGGGAAGAAGTGAAAGAGCTTACCTTTGGAGACAGCAGGAAAGATTCTTTAGAAGACGTCTGGAAGAATACAGAGGTCTTGAAACAGATCAGAGAGGGATTGCCGAAAAAACTGGAAGGCATATGCGGAGATTGTCTGATGAAGGAAGTCTGCATGGGGGGCTGCCTGGCCCAGAGCTATTACCAGACGAAGAATCTCTGGTCGCCGTTCTGGTATTGTGAAGAGGCAAGAAAGAACGGACTCTTTCCGAAGTGCAGATTAAGGTGTACAATACCGGAATGAAAGATGATCACGAAGACGCGAAGGACGGCAGGGATTATCCTTTACGCGCGATATACTTCTATCTGACAGAGGGCTGCAACCTCTGCTGCCGTCATTGCTGGATATCCGCCACATACCAGCCTGATGGCAAGGCATCTTCCTTTCTTGATTTTGACCTTTTCCGTTCCATAGTAGGGCAGGGCAAATTACTGGGGCTTGAATATGTAAAGCTGACAGGAGGAGAGCCTCTCCTCCATCCGGACATTCACAGAATTCTGCGTTATATGAGGGGAGAGAAGCTCCGTTTTACCCTTGAGACAAACGGCACCCTCTGCACGCCTGAGCTTGCCCGGGAGATAAAGAAATGTAAAAGACCGTCTATTTCGGTAAGCCTTGACGGAGTAAACGCCGAAACTCATGAATATATACGGGGTGT
>CALMFJ010000034.1 GCA_937862865.1 uncultured Pseudomonadota bacterium
CCTCTGCGCTCTCTGCGGGCTCTAGTGAGCCGAAGGCGAACGGGCGAGAGGGGGTTTTCTATTTTTTCAAGAGCATTGCGCCGCTGGAGTAGCCGCCGCCGAAAACGGTGATGAGGATCAGGTTGTCTTTTATGAATTTCTGCCAGTTCTGGGAGAGGCATATGAGGGTGCTGGCACACCCGGTGTTTCCCGTGTCCTCTATGTTCGAGATGACCCGGGAAGGCTCGACGCCAAGCACTTTCGCCACGTGGTCCATTATGCGGGAATTTGCCTGATGGGGGATGAGGTAATCGATGTCGCCAAGCAAGTAATTGTTTCTCTCCACGATGTCCTGTGCCTCGGCCGCCATGAACTTGCAGGCATTGACAAAGATATCGCGGCCGAACGGCATGGTAAGACCGCCGTTGGAAGGCCGCAAGTGAACGCCCGTCACACCCTTGCCGATATGCCCGAGCCCTGATGTATGTACATCGAGTATCCTGATATCCTGGGCAGAATATCTTTCCGACGATATGAACACGCATCCGGCACCGTCCCCCCACAGATGGGCCGACTGGTCGCAGTCCTCGTTGGTGTAGAGGTAATTATGTTCCGATGCGACGACGAGGGCCCGTTTGGCCTTGCCTGTCGCGAAATAACCCTCCACTATTTCAACGGCATTTATAAAGGATGAACAGGCGGATGTTACTGTAACAGCTGCAGCGGAGTGTATGTTGAAAAACCCCTGGACGGCATGCGCGAGCGTCCCTACCGTGTCGTAAGGCGTGTAGGTCGCGCCCACGATGAGATCGACATCCGTGACATCGTACGGCAATGTATCGAGGAGCGGCGATATGGCCTCGATCGCCATGGTGTGGCTGTTCTCGTCTTCCGCGGCCCGTGTGCGCCTTCTTATGCCGGACCTCTGAAAGATCCACTCATCGGTAAGGCCTTTAAGGCCGGTATAATAATCGTTGTGAATAAGCGTTGAAGGCAGATAATGTGATATTGCATTGATATACATCTTTTTCGGTCAACCCCGGTCGTTTCTCTTTTAATAAGGGCTTGCGGCGATCACATCCAGAATATGCGACTATTGGTGTCGGTATTACACCTATTGACAGACCCTGCGATGTTATATAGGATTCCCCGGATGTTTGCAAGAAATTAAAAAAGAAATTATGCGATACGGGGGGGAAGCGGTCTTGCGCGCACGAGGCCGCTTTCTTTGCTTTGTCGGGGCTTATCTGCTAGAATTAGCATCGATTGTGGCAATCCTGAGGAAAAAAAGACTGTTTCTGCTTCTTTTTCTTTGCTGTCTGCTCCTTGTTTCATGCGGCAGGAAAAAAGATGCGGCGATGTACGATGACCCGGGCAGGCCTGCCTATGGCGATATGATCATAACGGGCTCAATCGGCGAGCCGTCGAATCTCATCCCGATCCTCGCCAGCGATTCATCGTCCCACGACATAGCAGGCTATGTTTACAACGGGCTCGTCAAGTACGACAGGAACCTCAACATAGTGGGCAGCCTCGCCGAGGCATGGGTCATATCAAGCGATAACCTTTCGATAACATTCAAGCTCCGCAAGGGTGTGAAATGGCATGACGGCCAACCTTTTACGGCCCGCGATGTCATGTTCACCTACAGGGTCACGATCGACCCGAAGACGCCGACGCCGTATTCCGGGGATTTCAAACTGGTGAAGAAGGCCGAGGTCCTCGATGACCATACCTTCAGGGTGACTTACGATAAGCCTTTCGCACCGGCCCTCATCAGCTGGTCGGCGGCCATACTGCCCCGGCACCTTCTGGAAGGTAAGGACATTACGACGTCGCCGCTTAAAAGAAAACCCGTGGGTACGGGACCGTACATATTCACGGAATGGGTGCCCGGGGACCGCGTGATACTTACCGCGAACCCGGACTATTTCGAAGGCCGGCCGCATATCGGTCGTTACATGATGAAGATCATTCCCGACACGGCGACGATGTTCCTCGAGCTCAAGAACAATTCGATAGACATGATGGGGCTCACGCCGCTGCAATATGTGAAACAGACCGATTATCCCGCCTTCAAACGGGAGTTCAACAGGTACAAATACCTCGCGTTCGCATACACATATATCGGCTATAACCTGAAGCATAAATTCTTTCAGGACAGGAGGGTCCGTCAGGCATTTGCCTGTGCTATCAACAAGAAGGAGATAATCGACGGGATCCTTCTGGGACAGGGCATCGAGGCGACCGGGCCTTTCAAGCCGGACATGTGGGCATACAACGGCAACGTGAGAAAATTCGAATACGACCCGGAAAAGGCAATAGCCCTTTTAAAGGAGGCTGGCTTTGAGCGCGGCCCTGATGGCAGGATGAGAAAGAACGGGGTGCCGTTTGAGTTCACGGTCCTTGTCAACCAGGGGAACACCGTGCGGATCCAGAGCGCCGAACTGATACAGCGCAGGTTTTCGGCGATAGGGGTCACCATGAAGATACGGGTCCTCGAGTGGGCGACCCTCGTCAATGATTTTATAGACAAGAGGAGTTTTGACGCTGTTCTCCTCGGCTGGACGATCCCCAACGACCCGGACCTTTTCGATATCTGGCATTCTTCGAAGCAGGGCCCGAAGGAACTGAATTTCACGTCATACGAGAATAAGGAGATCGACGAGCTGCTGGTGAAAGCGCGTCACACGATGGACAGGGCCGGCAGGAAGAAATATATCGACCGCATGCAGGAGGTCCTTGCCGAAGACCAGCCGTATACGTTCCTTTTCGTGCCGTACGCCACGGTCGCCCTTCATCGCCGTTTCAAGGGGGTGGACCCGGGGCCGGCCGGCATCATGCATAACTTTATCGACTGGTATGTCCCGGAAAACCAGATGAGGTACAAAATCAATGCTGCAGTATCTCGCTAAGCGGCTTGTTTTTATGGTCCCGATGATATTCGGGATAACTCTCGTCTCTTTTGCCGTCATCCATCTCGTTCCCGGAGAGCCCGGCATGCTGGAGGCCGAGATGAACCCGAAGGTCACCAGGGAGGCCCGCGAGAGGATACGGGCATTTTACGGCCTCGACAAGCCGCTCTACGTTCAGTACTGGACGTGGCTCAAGAGGATTGTCCGGCTCGATTTCGGGACATCCTTCGCCACGGACCGCAGGCCCGTTATCGATAAGATAAAAGAGAGGCTTCCCATAACAATGCTCATCAATCTTCTTTCGATGGGGCTTATCTTTATATTCGGCATCCCTATAGGCGTCTATTGCGCCCGCTATAAAGATTCGATCATGGACAAGTCGTTGACGTCCTTTGTCTTCGCCGGATATGCCGCCCCTACATTCTGGGTGGCCCTGCTCGCGATGATCTTTTTCGGGGTCTACCTCGAGATGCTCCCCGTCTCGGGCATAAAATCCTACGATTTTTCGGACATGAACATCTTCGAAAAAGTCGGGGATGTGTCGAAGCATCTCGTGCTTCCCGTCGCGATATCCGCCGTGGGCAGCCTTGCCGGTATATCGCGCTATATGAAGAGCAGCCTCCTCGAGGTCTTGAGGCAGGAATACATCACGACCGCATACGCCAAGGGCCTTCCCGAAAAGATGGTCATCCGCAGGCACGCCCTGAGAAACGCCCTTCTCCCCGTCATTACGATCCTCGGCCTTTCCGTTCCGGGGCTGATAGGGGGCAGCGTCATATTCGAAAGCATCTTCTCCATACCCGGCATGGGACAGCTTTTCTATTTCAGTGTCATGGCCAGGGATTATCCGACCATCATGGGCATTCTCGTCATAGGGGCATTCCTGACGCTCATCGGCAACCTGATCGCCGATGTGTCGTATGCGGTGGCGGACCCGAGGATAAGGATAGGATGAAGGCGGGCTACAGGCGATAGGCGATGGGAATAAAAAAAATTGATTTTCCTATTACCCATCGCCTATCGCCTGTAGCCCATCGCCTCTCTTTTCTTGCCAGATCTGTTTTTAAGAAATACCAGACGGACCACGCCAATATCATGGTGTCATCCATCTCGTTCTATGTCCTTCTGACCTTTATCCCCTTTACGCTTTTTTCCCTGTTCATTATAAGCTATGTGATCGATATCAGCCATCCGGCAGTGCACATGCAAAAATATATAGCGAGTATTATCCCCGAGCCCTACAATGCCGTTATCGTGAAGAAGCTTGTCCGGGAGCTTAATTTCATATCTCTGTCGAAGCGCCTGTCGGGCCCCTTAGGCCTTCTCTTCCTTCTTTTGTTCACATCACGGCTTTTTGCGGTCCTGCGCCCGGCGTTCCAGCTTATCTTCCGTACAACGAAGAAAGGGTTTCTCAGGGGGAAGCAGGAGGAAATTTTTCTTACAGTGACATTCGCTACCATCCAGACGCTCATCTTTTTCAGCTTCGTATTTTTGCTGATCGTCCAGGTGAAGCTGGCGAAAACGCTCGGCGGTTTTATAACCAGGGCATCATTTTCACTCATGGACCTTCTGCTTGTCTCCGGAATGTTCTGGTTCCTCTATTATTTTCTCACCCCGGTCAGGGACAAGAGAAGGCTTTTCCTTGCGGCGTCCCTCGGTGCGGTTCTCTGGCACGCCGGTAAATATTTCTTTCAGTATTTTGTTCTTTACATAGGAAGGTTCACGGCGTTTTTCGGGACGTACGGGGTGTTCCTCGCCTTCCTCTTCTGGATATACTTTTCGGTATTTGTTTTTATCGTCTGCGCCGAATTTCTGGCGGTAACATCGTCGGCCCCGGTCAATGGACCTCGGCCCAGTTATGCCCCGTTCCGATGGAAACGATGAGGGGCACGTCGAGGGTGATGACGTTCTCCATTTCGTGCCGGACGAGATCTGCCATGTCGGCTGCCTCGTTCCCGGCCACTTCGCACAGCAACTCGTCGTGTATCTGAAGGATGAGCCGGGATGCAAGTCCCCGTTGCCTGATAGCCCGGTGTATGTTGATCATGGCGACCTTGATGATATCGGCAGCCGTTCCCTGGATCGGGGTGTTCATCGCAACCCGCTCGCCAAGCTGCCGTACCGCCGGGTCGCTGTTCGTGAGCTCGGGGATGAACCGCATCCTGCCGAGCAGGGTCCTCACGTACCCGTTCTCTCTCGCGCTTTCCTTGACGCCGTCCATGAAGGACCTTACGGCCCTGTGGCGCTCGAAGTAATTGTCGATATATTCCTGCGCCTCTTTCTGGTTCACACCGAGCTGTTTCGCGAGGCCGAACGCGCTCATGCCGTATATGATGCCGAAATTGATCACCTTCGCGGCCCGGCGCATGTCGGCCGTAACTGCGTTGCCGGCAACCCCGAAGACGTTCGCGGCGACCCGTGCGTGGATGTCTTCGTTCCTGCGGAATGTCTCTAACAGCTCTTCATCACGCGACAGGTGCGCGAGCACACGGAGCTCTATCTGGGAATAATCGGAGGACAGGAGGAGGAAGCCGTCCGCAGGCACGAATGATTCGCGTATCTTCGGGCCCTCCTCGCCCCGTATAGGGATGTTCTGGAGGTTGGGGTCGCTGCTCGACAGCCGTCCCGTGGCGGCGACCATCTGGTTGAACGTCGTGTGTATGCGTCCCGTCCGGGGGCTGATGAGAGTGGGCAGAACGTCCACGTACGTGTTCTTGAGCTTTGTGAGGGACCGGTATTCAAGTATCATGGCGGGAAGAGGGTGGCTTTCGGCGAGCACTTCCAGGACGCCTGTATCGGTGGAGTAGCCGGTCTTCGTTTTTTTGATGGGTGTCAGTCCGAGGTTCTCGAAGAGAACGCGGGCCAACTGTTGAGACGAATTGATGTTGAAGGGCCCCCCGGAATGCGCGTATATGTCTTTCACGATCCCCGTTAAGCGCCGGTCGAAGTCCCGCGACAATTCCCCGAGCTTGCGCCGGTCGACCCGGACGCCGGCGATCTCCATATCGGCAAGGACCTCGACGAGGGGTAGTTCCACCTCGAAGAACAGACCGGAAAGCTTGAATTCCTCGATCTCGGCACGGAGCGCCCGGGCAAGTTCTGGCAGGCATGCCGCCATGTCGCGAAGGGATGCGGCCGTATCCATTTCAGCCGGGCTTATGTCGCAGTATTCCTCGAGGACCGGCCCCAGGGTGAGGTCTTTCCTCAGGGGGTTTGCGAGGTACGCGGCGAGCATCGTGTCAAACACCTTCTTTTCGCGGAGGCGATCACCTGCTATGATGAAGAACGGTTTGAGGTTGTGCGCAACGACCTCCCCGGCCCGGGACAACACCGCAGCAAGGTCCTCGTGTGCCGTCGAGAAAAAGACCCCTTCGCCGTCCGATACGGCAAAGGCTTCCATGCTGAGATCGCCGGCATTCTTTCCCTGCAACCCCGCAGCGATGTATACCCGGTCGCATACGAGATCGGTCAAGGCCTTTTCATTGGGCGCCTTCCTTTCCCGGCCCCCGGTTTTGATCTCCCTGTACAGGGCCGTAAATTCGAGCTCCCTGTAGATCTTGCGAAGCTCTTCAGAATCTTCGGCCCGTCCGGACAGTACCTCGACGTTCGTCTCGACAGGGACGTCGTAGCGCAGTGTCGCCAGCTTTCTGCTCATCTCGGCCTTGTCCCTGCCTGCGAGCAGCCTCTCCCTGACAGCCTTTTTGGTTATCTCGTCGATGCGGCCGTAGATGGCGTCGATCGGTCCCATGGTCGCTACCAGCTCGCGGGCGGTCTTTTCGCCAATCCCCGGGACGCCGGGGATGTTGTCGGACGTGTCGCCGCAGAGTGCGAGATAATCGACCATGTTCCGGGGAGGGATACCGAATTTTTCCCTCACCTCGGCCTCGCCGACGACAATGTTCTTCATGGAATCCAGGATCCTGACCCTGTCGCCGACAAGCTGCATCATGTCTTTGTCGCTCGTGACGATAAATGTCATGACGTCGTCGTCCGCCTTGAGGTGTTCTGTCAGGGTCGCAATGATGTCGTCCGCCTCGAAACCCTCCTTCTCGAGCACGGGCAGGCCAAGGGCTTCGATTATTCTCTTGACGACCGGGACCTGGAGGGAGAGGTTGTCCGGCATGGGAGGCCGCTGTGCCTTGTATTGTTCCGATATTTCCTCGCGGAATGACGGGCCCTTCGAGTCAAAGATGATGACCAGGATGTCGGGGTTCTCGGCGGTGCGCAGTTTGTTTATCATACTGACGAACGCGTAGATCGCGTTTGTCGGAAAACCGCGCGAATTTGACAGGTGCGGCGTGGCGTAGAAGGCGCGGTACAAATATGAGTTCCCGTCGACGAGGTACACCCGCCTGTATGTGACGGCATCCGCCTTAGCCATCTGTCCTTCCTCTCTTTACCTGATCTTATTCGCCGGTTGCGAACCGGGTCTTTATCTTGAATGTCCTTTTTTCCGGGAACCGGTGTACCTTTATCGAAAACCTGTCTTCGAGATCTTTCAGGAACATGTCGATATCCCCCTGCGTTCTCATCGTTACGGTGAACCACAGGTTGAGCTCGCCTTCACGTTCGTAGTTGTGGGTAACAGAAGGCTCGGCATTAATTACGGACGCAACCTCTTCGATAATGTCCGGACCGGCGGCAGCCGCGCACAGGAGGCTGCTGTAACCCAGCTTTTTTGCATCGAGGACGGGGCCGATCCTGCGGATGTAGCCAACGGCCTTGAGCCTCTCCACCCTGGTCATAGTCTCATTCCCGGTGATCCCAAGCTTTTTCCCGATCTCGACAAAGGGTGTCTCGGCAAGGGGAAATTCGTCCTGGAGCAAATCGAGCAGCTTCCTGTCCGTGTCATCCATCATGTGTTCCGTGAAATCGTTCATGATACCTGCGCTCCGCCCGCCCTAATCGTACCATAGCTTGCGTCCGCTCACGTATATTTTTCTTGAATACACATCTTTCGTGATATAATGCCGGGAAATGGAAAGAATGAACGGAGGGGTAATCATGAGATATGTGCTCGTAGTTTTATCCGTGTGTTTCATCTGCGCGTCATCCGTAGCGTTGTTTGCCGCCGAAACGGTCAAGGAACAATCGCTCGTATGTCCCCGGTCCATTGCAGTTGAGGTGGCGATCAAGGCACAGGGCCAGATAAGCGGTTGGGAAGCACCTCCCGCAAAAAGCACCTTCACGCTTGCGATCACGGAGAACGCCGTGAAGAGCAACTCCCTGATCTGCCATTACTCGAACGGAACGGTCGATTACAACCTGGTGAAACTCTTCCCGAAGGGCAAGAAATGCTTCCTCGGCCCGAACCAGTCGTTTGTATGTCAATAAAAATCAGGCTATAGGCAAGAGGCGATAGGCTATAGGGAAATCATCCCATCGCCCATAGCCTATCGCCTCTTGCCCCGTTTCATTACATAAAGCCCGACCAGTCCGCCCGCAGTTTGTTGATGTCGCGGTAGACTGTGCTGTGGCGTTTTTTGTCGTATTCGAGGACGTAATCGACGAATGTGGGAAGATAACCCTGGGCTTTGAGGCTCCCCAAAATATTCCCGACGTATGTTTCAAGCGTTTCGCGCGGATTGGTGCCGATCGTATCGAACGCCCCCGAGCGGAAGCGCCTGATGAGCCCTTCGATGACGGCGACGAAAATGATTATGACCTTGCTCGGGATAAGCACGTGGCTTCCATGCAGTTCGAGCTGGGTGAGCAGGTTGTCGAGGAACCTGACGACTGTCTCGTGACCTGCTGTCCTCAGCAGGGTTTCGATGAAGAAGATAAACGTGTTGATGTACTTATCGATGTCATTGACGTGGGATTTCAGCATCTCTTCAAAATACATTGTATCGACTATCTGTCTGAGCGAGCCGTCCTCGGGTAGCAGGAGGAGCTTCTCGTCCTCGTATCCCCTTTTGGGGAGGTACTCTTCGTACGATACGTAATCCGCCTCCCTCTTAAGGGCCGCGCATTCCTTCCCCGGCTCGAAGAAGATGTTGTCGAGCGCTATCCCGGATATATTGAGTGTTGATTCGAGCTTGTACGCCTTGAGATAGCCTTCCCCGAGGAAAGGGAGCACCACCCTGTTGCGGGTGATGAAGGTCGAGAAATCGAGCTCGGCCAGACCCCCGTGGGCGATCCCGCCCCTGAGCCAGAAGTCGTTGAGTATTCCCCACGTGTAAATGGACCGGGCGGTTTCCCTGACCTTTGCGAACGAACGCGATGTGATCACGATGCTGTCGGAGAAAAGAAAACAGGTTATGTCATCGTCCCTGACCCTGTCGATGGCCTCGACGAGCTTTTCGTACCTGTTCTGCAGATCGCCGGACAAAAACCTCGACGTGAACCCCAGGACATCGAAATAGGCTACGTATGCATTCTTAGCTTTATCAGGCATCATCTCCAGTATAGCGGAACGCGGTGCGAAAAATCAACGATGCGTCTTTTTCCGTGAAGCGAGTATGCGGCCCGTCAATTTTTCGATCTCGACCGCTAAAAAGACTATCGCTGAAACGCCCGCGCATACGAGAAGTTCAGGAACGCTTAGAGGCTGCGTGTGGAATATGGCGTTGAGCGGCGCGATATATATTACGGCAAGCTGCATAAGGACGGAAAGGGCCACCGCGCCCAGCATGGGCTTGTTTGAGAGAAGGCCCTGCTGAAAAAGGGATTTCTTGTCCGAACGTATCGCGAGCGCATTCGCGAGTTGCGTGAAGCAAAGCACCGTGAAAACCATTGTCTGCCATTCACCGTTGCCGGCATTCAGGGAAAAATACTGCACCGAGAGCACAAGGGCTGCCATCAATGCACCTACCCAGACCGTCTGAATGCCAAGACCGTGGGCGAATATGCTCTCGCGGGGGTCCCTCGGCGGCCTTTGCATTACGTCGTCTTCAGCCGGCTCGACCGACAACGCCAGGGCCGGAAGGCTGTCCGTGACCAGGTTTATCCAGAGGATATGTATGGGCAAAAGAGGGATGGGAAAGCCGAAGACCTGTGCAAAGAATATTGTCATTATCTCGCCGGAGTTTGTCGCAAGAAGGTACCGGATGAATTTCCGGATATTATCGTAGATTTTTCTGCCTTCCTTGACGGCCTGCACGATGGTCGAGAAATTGTCGTCAAGAAGGATCATGGCCGCGGCCTCCTTCGAGACGTCCGTTCCCGTGATCCCCATTGCCACGCTGATATCCGCACGCTTGAGCGCAGGGGCGTCGTTGACCCCGTCGCCCGTCATTGCAACGAACTGGTGCCTGGCCTGGAGCGCTTTGACGATCTTCAATTTCTGCTCGGGGGCAACCCGGGCATACGCAGTGATGTGCTCCACCTTCCCGGCAAAGTCATCGTCAGGTATGGCGGCAAGCTCCTTGCCGCTGACGACGCCCGAGCCTTCTTCGAGGATCCCGATCCTTCTTGCAATTGCGGCTGCCGTGACCGGGTGGTCACCCGTGATCATGACCGGTTTGATGCCGGCGGTCCTGCACAGCTCGACCGCCTGTTTCGCCTCGTCGCGTGGAGGGTCCATCATGCCCACCAGGCCGAGGATTGTGAGGTCGGTTTCTACCGTATCGGGAAGCATGTCCCCGGGCAGGGTTTTCCATTCCCTTTTCGCGATGCACAGTACGCGCAGCCCGCGTCTGGCCATATCGTCGTTCGCGGCGAGCATCCTGTCCTTCGCGACCGGCTCCGCCTTCCCGTTCACCAGTATCGCGTCCGCCTTTTCGAGGAGCACGTCCGGTGCTCCTTTTGTGTAAGAGACAAAGTGGCCGTCCGGGTGCCGGTGTACCGTTGTCATTGCCTTGCGTTCCGAATCAAAGGGTATCTCCGCGACGCGCGGCATCCTCTCTTCCGCGGTTTCCCTCTTATGGCCGTTGTCCCTGGCGACGACATATAAGGCCACTTCCGTGGGATCACCGATAAAGCCGCCGTCCTTTTCGCGGGAATCGTTGTTGAGGGCAAGTCCCGTTAATAATTCACCAAGGTCTTTGACAGAAAGGTCTTGAGAACCAACGACACGGTCGTCCGCGTAAAACTCCTCGACGGTCATCCGGTTGTACGTGAGAGTGCCTGTTTTGTCGGAACATATATACGTTACGGACCCAAGGGTCTCTACCGCGGGGAGTTTTCTGATGAGGGCATTGTTCCGGACCATCTTTTTTGCCCCGAGCGCAAGGGAGATGGTGATGACGGCGGGCAGGGCTTCCGGTATGGCGGCGACGGCAAGAGAGATAGCCGTCAGAAGCATGAGAAGCGGTTGCTCTCCCCGCAGGAGCCCCACCAAGAAAACGATGGCGCAGATCGCGAGGATGATGATCGCCAGGTTCTTGCCGAACGCGGTGAGCCTTTTCTGAAGGGGCGTCTTCACCTCGCCCTCATCCTGGAGCATGGATGCTATCTTGCCGAGCTCGGTTTCCATCCCGGTGCCGACGACAAGGCCCGAACCCCTGCCGTACGTTACCACGGTGCCCTTGTATGCCATGTTCACCCTGTCACCCAGGGGCAGTTCGGGGTCCGACAATTGGCAGGCAGATTTCTCCACGGGGACCGATTCCCCGGTGAGGGCCGCTTCGTCGATCTTCAGCTGGGCGCTTTCGATGAGCCGGATGTCGGCGGGGATTATCGCGCCCGCTTCCAGGAGGACAACATCCCCGGGGACCAGTTCGCGCGAATTGATCGAGCCCGCCTGACCGTCGCGCAGCACATGGACCATCGGCGCTGCCATCTGCTTGAGCGCCTCAATGGCCTTTTCAGCCCGGTATTCCTGGATGAAGCCGATAACCGCGTTCGCAACGACAATGGCAACAATGATGAGCGTGTCCGTTAATTCTCCGGCTATGCCCGCTACGACGGCGGCGGCGATAAGGACCAGGATCATGAAATCCTTGAACTGTGCAAGGAACATCATGAAGGGTGTCTTTTTCTTTTTGGCTTTTAGTTCGTTGGGGCCGAACTCATGGAGTTTTTCGGCGGCCTCCTGCGTGTCGAGGCCCTGAGGGCGGCTGCCGAAATGCCGATACAGCGCGTCCAGCTCTTCGCGGTGGCAGTGGTGTTTGTCCATGTAGTCCTCTCCCTGTGCGGTAATGCGATACACCCGGTCGAAAGCAATGCGCGTGTACCGTTAAGGTTAAGGTCTCGCTCGTTACGCCTCACGTAACCGGCTTACCGGTCGGTCCTTCCCGACGTATTGACGATAAAGCCGCTATGGACGCTACTCCCCTTGTGTGTCTACCCTTGGCAGGGTTTATATTACCTTATTTTCCTGCGAAGTGCAAAATGGATTGTCGCTCAGGGGGCTATACGATTATCTTTTTCTCACCGGGCAGGTCTATGATGAATTCGATGATGAGGCCTTTTTGCCCGACCGCTTCGTAAGCAAGCTCGCTTCCGGAATAGATCCCGTCGAACATGTGCGTATCGTAAAAATTATCGTATGTATGCGCCGCATAGATCTTTCCCGATCCGTCATAGGCGCCAATGAGGGAACAGGCCACGACCAGGCTGTGAAACTCGATGCTTTCCACAAATACGCGGGCCTTCTCCATGCTCGAAAAGATACCGAGGGCCCCCCGGCCAAGCGTTGCTTTGTCCATTACCACGAATAATTCCATATGTTCCTTACCCCAAATGTGATCTCCCTATTCAAATAAAGGAAAGCGGCGAAGAAATCAAGCCCTTTGACATTTTATTGTAACCTTCGCCTGCTATGCGGTAAAATACGACGGTTTCATTAAAATCTGCCGGTCGAGGGTGAGGTATGAGCTTGAAGAACAGGACTGCATTGGTCACGGGGGCGGGGCAGGGCATCGGAAAGGCATGCGCCGAGGTTTTTGCGGCTAAGGGTGCACGCCTTATCCTCCTCGACAAGAACAAAAAAACGCTTCCGCACGTTGTCCGGGAGCTGAAAGCGGCCGGGACCGAGGTCGATCACAGGATCATAGACCTTACACGCACGCAGCCCCTCGTCAGGGTGATCGACGAGATCCTCTCTGAAAGCAGGGTGGACATACTTGTCAACAATGCAGGGTTCGACAGGCCCGGGATCACGGCGAAGATAGACAGGAACGATTACAACGCGGTCCTGTCTATCCACCTCGGCGTGCCCTTTCTGCTCTCCAAGCTTCTCCTGCCGCACATGCGCGCGAACAGGTGGGGGCGGATCGTTAATATCAGTTCGATCTACGGGCTCATGGGTGCCAAAGGTGAGGTCGCATATGCCGCGGCCAAGGCCGGGGTTCTGGGCCTCACGAAGACGCTCGCGCGCGAAGGCGGGAGGGACGGCGTCACGGTGAATGCGGTCGTTCCCGGCATGATCAGGACCCCGCCCATCATGAGGATGCCGGAAAAATACCGGGACCCCATCATCGCCGAGAGCATCCTGGGAAGGATAGGCGAGCCCGAAGAGGTCGCGCGGGTGGTCGCTTTCCTTTCGTCCGAAGACGCATCATACATCACGGCAACAGAGATCAAAGTTTCGGGGGGATGGGGAGCCTGAAACGTGAAACTATCTTTCCTTAAGGATCTCGTCCAGCATCTTCCCCAGTTTCGATTCCTCCGTTTCGTCGGCGTACTTGGGCCTTTCTATGTCGGGGAACAGGCTGAAAATGCCCGTTGTAAGGACCTCCGCGTGAGGCGGGCATCCGGGCAGATGGGCCCCCTTTCCGGCATTGTGCTGCTGACACAGGCCGAGGAAGATATTCACCTCGTCCGCCTTGACCTCCTGAGCGTTCACGGGGCCGAGGAAGATGTTCACCGGTCTGTCGAACGGCCTGTCGATGATGAGCCGTGACGGGTCGGTGGGGTCCGGTTTGCGGAGCTTGGACAGGACGAAGTGCAGGTAACCCTTGCAGCCGGGGCAGGCCCTTTCCGCATGGATCCTGAGCGAAGGTCCGCCCGTGACGTCAATGGCAGGCTGAACGAATTGCTGGGCCGCCTCGTCGACGGATGCTCCCGCGATATCGATCTTGCTCGTCTCGAGGGGCCCCAGCCCCTGCATCCATGCAAGGAAAACGGGGGGCGATGACTTCGGGTCGAGCCCCATGGTCCGCATGGCGACCGCGTCGACAGCGACAGGGTTCGTCCCGCCGATCAGCATGTTGGTCTTCCTCGGGGTCCCCGAGATGGGGCCGAAATCTTCGAGGCCCGTCAGGCCGTCGATGATCGTCAATTTCGGCTTGATGAGGTGATGGATGTTCACGAGGTTCTGCCACAACCCGAAGAAATGCGACATGTATTTTTCGAGGGGCGGCATTGCACCCTGGAGGTTCTTGATGCTCAAGGAGACGATCGCGGCAAAATGGATCTTGAGCACGGGGAGATTGATGATGACATCCACCATTTCCAATGTCGCGGGGACCTTTCGTGAGGCCAGGCGTTTTTCGCCGGGCACATGTTTCTCGATGACCCTGTCATGGTTGAGATCGACGAGGGTCACCCTCTTCGGGTCGAGGCCGACGACGTCGCCGTAGCCGTAATGGGCGAACATCTTGCCGGTCGCACTGCGGTTTATGGAAGATCCTTCTGTGATGTAGACATGAGAGGCAGTGCCGAGCAGTATGTCCGTCAGGGCCTTCACGACACGGATGTCCGTCACGATGCCGCCGATGACCTTGCCGTCTCTGAGCCCGTGATCGGCGACAATGTTGGGTTTTATCGCCACGGTCTGCCCGGGCTTGACGAACCTCCTGATACCCCCGAGCTTTTCAATGAGATTCAGAACACCCTGTCTTATCTCGTCATATGTCTGGGTAGGGGGTATTTTCTCGATGGCGACACGCTCTCTCTTGCGGTAGGGTTGAAAAGGTTTGCCGGTGCGTGTCTTTTCGAGAAGCACCGCCGTGCTCAATTCCATTTTTGTAACGGTGAACCCGCCGGTCCGGGCAGACAGGCCCGGCCGAAAGCCGTATCCAAGCAAGAACTGGTATTTCTCAGCATCGCCGTCAAGGACAATGGCCGCAATGAGACTTTCCCTGCCCAGGAGGGTATCGACCATTGCGCCTCGTGGATCTTTGCCTTTCCACCCGGGGCTGACCAGGACCTCTTCGATCGTGCTTGCCTTCCTGTCGTACAATATCCAGCCTGCGATGCGATTGTCCCTTACGGCCCGCAGGATGGAAAGCGAGCGCATCTTGCCCCACTCTTCCCATTTCACGGTAATATAGTTCTCTCCCAGACCTCCTTTTGTGTAACGTTCCTTGAGGAGTTTGAAAAGGGTCGGGGTCCTCCTGCCTCTCTTGAATGATATGCCTGTCGTCATTCCGGATAACCTCCTGCTTCCGCAAAAGCCTGCCTTGAGAAAACGGACCGGTAGATTATATCAGGTTCTCGGACCGTAATAAAGATGGCAGACGGGATCAGGGGGCGAATAGTGACGAGGTTGACCCGGCCGTATAATTATGGTATATATCATAATAGTTTATATCTAAACAACACACGGAGGCGCCCATGGGCCTTGCGGAAGAGCTCGGGCTTGATGAACCGATACAGACGGTCGAACACGAGAGCCTTTTGAACATAATCTATACGGGTACAATGATCGCGCGCGCGGCATTCAGGTATTTCCAGGGGACCGCTCTCACTGACGCGCAGTTCAACGTCCTTGTACAGCTCAAGTGCGCCGGCGGAAGGTCACTCTCACAGTCGGCGCTCGGTCGGCGGCTTGTTGTCAACAAGGCGGATATGACGGGAATAATAGACAGGCTCGAGAGGACGGGTCTCGTTGTCCGGATGCCTCATCCGAAGGACAGGCGGGTGCATATGATCGCAATGACAGAGAAGGGAAAGGAGATGGCTGATTCCCTGGAGCCCGGCTATCTCGAAGGGGTCCACCGGCTCATGATGGGAATACCTGCAGAGGAGCTTAAGGATTTGAACAGGGTCCTCGAGGCTATCAGAAAGAACGTTGCACAGATGATGTCTGCCGGACGGACGGAACGATGAAGGCGAGGCGCAGCTTCTTCCGGGCCTTTTTTGAGCTGACGCTCCGCATCATATTCAAGGTCTATTTTATCGCGTGCCACAGGGTACGGGTGCAGGGCCTCCAAAACATACCGCGGGAGTTTGATAAGCTTATCATCGTTTCGAATCATGCCAGCCTTCTCGACGGTATATTGCTCTGGACATATCTCGATATCGACCTCAAGATCCTTGTCAACCGGGGGCGGGCCCGTGAGCTCTTGCTGAGGCCCTTCATGCAGAACCGCTATACCGTGCAGATCGACACTCTCAACCCGTATTCGCTCAAAGGAATCATTGAGGAGGTCAACCGCGGCACGGCCCTTCTGATCTTCCCCGAGGGACGCATCACGAAAACGGGCAACCTGATGAAGATCTATGAGGGCGCGGGGTTCGTCGCATACAAGACCGGAGCATCGATACTGCCCGTTCACCTGGAAAACACGTACAATACGGTGTTTGCAAAAAAACATCCAGGCAGGAGGCTCTTTGCGCCTGTCACGATCACGATAGGGACGGTCCGCCCGGCTCTGGACCTCGACCGCATTCAGCCGCACGAAAGGAAGAAAGAGGCCGCGCATGTTATGTACGGCATGCTCTGCGAGATGTTCTACCGGGCGCATTACCGGGAATCGACGCTGCATGCGGAGTTTGTCAGGCGCTGCGGCGAAAGGGGCCGGTCAATACTGTATAAGGACGCCACGGGGGCCGAGGTAAGCCACCGCAGAGCGCTCATGGGTGCCCTCATCCTGGGAAGGAGGTTCGCGTCCCGCGGGGGCAGGAACATCGGCGTGCTCCTGCCGAACCTCTGCGCGACCGCACTGATAATATTCGGCCTCCTTATACACCGGAAGGTGCCCGTCATGCTCAATTATTCAGGCGGCGGGACATCCCTCGGGCACGCACTCGAAATAGCGGACATAAGGCTGGTCATCAGTTCCCGGGCCTTCATGGAGCGGATAAAGATGGACCCCGCGGTCTTTGAAGGCAGGGACGTCGTGTACCTTGAAGACCTGCGCGCAGCCATTGGTCTTCGGGATAAATTACGGGGTTTCCTCGGCGCCATGTTCCCGGGGAAACTCGCAAAAGTCCTGCCGGGGGAGCCCTCGGAGCCCGCCGTGGTCCTCTTCACATCGGGGTCCGAGGGCGTCCCGAAGGGGGTGTGCCTGTCGCACGAGAATATCATCACGAACATCTGGCAGGCCCTTTCACGGATCGATATCGGGCAGGCTGATTACATTTTGAACGCCCTTCCCGTCTTTCACAGCTTCGGGCTCACGATCGGGGTCTTTCTGCCGCTTTTTGCCGGCTGCCGCTCGTTCCTGTACATCAGCCCCCTGCATTACAGGATAGTCCCCGAGATCGCGTATGAGGAGGGATGCACGGTCCTCATGGGTACCAACATATTCCTGAACGGATATTCCCGCAAGGCCCACCCTTATGATTTTTACAGCATGCGATATGTTTTTTGCGGTGCCGAGGCGCTGAGCGAGACCGTGTTCGAGCGCTACGCCAGGGTCTTCGGTATCCGCGTCATGTCCGGGTACGGGGCGACCGAGTGTGCTCCGATAATCTGCATGAACAGCGCGATCGAGAACAAGCACGGCACGGTCGGGAAGGTCCTGCCCGGCATCGAGTACAGGGTTGAGCCTGTGGCCGGGATCGATACAAAGGCCGGCCGTGTGGGACGGCTCTTTGTCAAGGGCGGAAATGTCATGATGGGGTATCTGAAGAACGAGGCGGCAAACAGGAAATTTCTCACGGAGGACGGGGGCTGGTACGATACCGGTGACATCGTCGATATCGATGAGAGCGGTTTTGTCACGATAATCGGGCGGCTCAAGAGGTTCTCGAAGATAAGCGGGGAGATGGTCTCCCTCACGGCGATCGAGGAGGCGTTATCGGGTGTGTTCGGCCCCACGAAAGAGATAGCCGTCATGGCGGTGGCGGACGCGAGAAAGGGCGAGAAGCTCGTCCTCGTCACGAACAGCAGGGACGCCGACCTCAAGAGGGCGCGCGACACACTGCGCGAAAAAGGCCTCTCTGACCTCACCCATCCGCGCGAGATGATCTATATGAAGGAAATGCCCAAACTGGGAACGGGAAAGCCGGATTATGTGAAATTGAAGGAGATGTTGGCGAACGGCTAACGGCTAAAGGAAAGACGCGCGCGCAGCGGCAGGATTCTTCCGATCGGGGCTCGCGGTTTTGATTATTTTTTTCCCGTGCAGATAAAGAATATTTCCGAGCTCACGGCTCGGGACGCCGCAGGTTTGTATTGAGAAACCTTGCTAAATTTTTGCTGCAATAATGCGGCGACCTTTTTTTGCACTGTCGTCGAAAATGATTTGATGATGAAGTTCCCGCCGGGTTTGAGGGCTCCGGCTACGATGTCGAGAACGGAGTGGAAAAGTTCTTCGATGCGGGCGTCGTCGACCTCGCGGATGCCGGAGAGGTTCGGCGCTATGTCGCACGTGACCGTGTCAGCAGACTCAAGGCCAAGGTCGCCGAAGAGCTTCACGATATCGACGTCGCGGATGTCCGCCGTGACCGTCTTGACGTTCTTCCGGGGAAGGGCAGGGGTGGGGAGGATGTCGATGCCGACGACAACCCCTGCTTCCCCGACCATGTCGGACAGGACCTGGAGGAAGCTGCCCGGCGAGCAGCCGAGATCGAGAACGACGTGCCCCTTCTTTACGAGATGGAATTTTGCGTCGATGTCCTTGAGCTTGTATGCGCTGCGCGCACGGAAACCCTCGTCCTTCGCCTTTTTGTAGAACGGGTCTTTCAGTACGAACCTAGCCATACGGGTCCACTATGAGGCCCGGCCCGGCCCGGCAAAATAGAACTCCGCCTTCTTTTCGGTTTCCCGGGCGTTCTTGATCGCGTTTAGCAGTCCGTCCATCTTTAAGGCTTGATCGAGAACCCTGCCTCTTCCACGGCGGCCTCGAGGTCTTTCCGTGTTGCTTTTGCATCATCGTAGAGCACGGTTGCGCTGCCGATCTCAACGTCGGTCGAATCGACGCCCGCGATCCCGGACAACGCCTTCTTTACCGCCTGAACGCAATGCTGGCAGCTCATGCCCTCTATCTTGAGTTTCGTTTCCGTCATGGCGGCCTCCTTTTTGATCTCATGATAATAATAAAACAGGCGATGGGCGATGGGCAATAGAAGTTATTCATTGAGAAAGATTCCCCATCGCCTATTGCCTGTCGCTGAGCAAGTTATCTTCCAGTTCGTTGGTAAGTTGTGCGATCAGCCGGCAATGGTCCGATATCCTTTCGAGATTGACGAGCACGTCGACATATATGGGGCCCGCTTCGGCGACGCACATTTTTTTATAAAAGCGTTCAAGGTGGGAGCCGATCGCCTTCTTTATCTTCACGTCGATCCTGCGTTCGCGCTCCATGACAACACGGATGATATCGATGTTCTTCCCATCCACGAGCTTTATGGCGTCACCCAGGTTCTCGAGGACCAGGGTCCCTATCGCGCGGAGCTCTTCGTTGGCCGTGGGGGTGAAATGGGCCTTTCTCCTCGATTTTTGCTCCGCCAGCTCGGCGAGGTTCACGGACCTGTCGCCTATCCTTTCTATGTCATACGCGAAGGACGAATACGCGAAGAGAAGGCGGGTGAGAGGTTCGGACAATGCGCCGCAGGATATGCCCCAGAGGTACCGCGTGATCTCGGCCTGGAGATTGTCCATGACCAGTTCCATGTACATCACGTTGCGCTGCTTGACCGGCCTGTACTTGATATACTG
The DNA here is from genome assembly GCA_937862865.1 of uncultured Pseudomonadota bacterium. Classification (GTDB taxonomy): domain Bacteria; phylum Desulfobacterota; class Syntrophorhabdia; order Syntrophorhabdales; family Syntrophorhabdaceae; genus Delta-02. Next base: position 19,609 of record CALMFJ010000034.1, read on the forward strand.
CTCGAGTGCCGTGCGGCACATCCTTTCCGATAGAACGATCTGCCGCTTGAGCTCATCTCTGACGCACACGAGCGCTTTGCGGGGCTCTGTAAGATATCTGGTGTGAAGATACTCCGGCCACAGGGGTATGACCTCCTGCTGCCCGGGGAGTATCCTGAGGACGAACGCCGAGAATGGTGAAAGGATGAAGATAAACATGACAACGATAGCGAGATTGAACAGGAAATGCCCGAACGCGACCTGCTGGGCGATACTCGGCGAGGCGGCCTTCAGAAGGTCTATGAACTGCCCGAGCAGCAGCATCGATACGAGGGCCCCGGAGCATTTGAATATGAGGTGGGCGAGCGCCATCCTTTTCCCGTTTATATCGCTGGCGATCGAGCCCATCAGGGCGGTCGCCGTTGTGCCGACGTTTGCCCCGATGACGATCGGCAGGGCGTTGTCGATCGATATCAACCCCTGCATCCCGAGCATGACGAGCATGCTGATGGGTATCGCCGAGGCATGGACGATCGCGGTAAAGATGAGGCCGATCAGCAGCCCTGTCATGGGATGGTGTGCCGAGAGAAAATAGGATACGAAGGCCGGGCTGTCCTTGAGAGGGGCCGATGCCTGTCCGATGAGGCTCAATCCGTAAAAGATCGTTCCGAAATAGAGAAGGGCTTCACCGACGATCTTCAGGTGGTCTTTGCCCATGAAGTACAGGCTGATGCCGACGATGAGAAATACGGGTGATATGTCCGTGACCTTCCAGACAACAAGCTGTATCGTGAGTGTGGTCCCGATGTCGGCGCCCAGGATTATGCCGAGGGAATGGTAAAAACTGACAAGCCCCGCGCTGACAAGCCCCATTGTCAGGAGTGTCGCCGCGGAGCTGCTCTGGAAGAATATCGTCGTGATGAGCCCCATGACGAGGCCGGAGAAGGGCTTTCTGACCGCGATGCGGATATATTCACGTATGCGCGAGCTGAACACGCGCTGCATCTGCTCGCTCAGCTTGACCATGCCCAGAAGAAAGAGGGCGAGGCCTGCCACAAAAAGGAATATGTGCTGGGTCATCCCTGTTTACGAGATCTTGCTTCCGTTCGGTATGTCCTTGTCCAGAGTGAGAAGTACGATCGAAGACCGGTCATCGCTCGAAGCCGCGAGAAGCATCCCGTGTGACATGATCCCCCGTAATTTCCGGGGCTCGAGGTTGGCCACGACGGCGATCTTCTTTCCGATCAGTTCCTCTTTTGAATAGTACTGCTTGATCCCCGCCGCGATCGTGCGTTCCTCACCCATGTCAATGGTCAGCTTGTAGAGCTTGTCGGCGCCCTCAATATCCTCGCACGCCTTGATCTCGGCAACCTTGAGATCGACCTTGACGAAATCATCGAATGTGATGTTGTCCATAGCTGCTCCTTGAAGTTTTGCCGCAGGCCCCGATTCTCTTACGTGGCCCTGCGGACCGTATTTTTCAGGACCCCGATGCGCTCTATGTCTATCTCGACCGTATCGCCGGGATAGAGCTGCCCGACGCCGGGCGGTGTTCCCGTTATTATGACGTCTCCCGGCAGAAGCGTCATGATGCCCGATATGAATGAAACGAGTTCGTAAACACTGAATATCATGTTCGCCGTTGTTGACTGCTGCCGTATCTGCCCGTTCACGCGGGTCGTGATGCCCAGCTTTCCCGGGTCGACATCTTTGACGATCCGGGGACCTAAGGGACAGAAGGTGTCGAAAGACTTTGCACGCGTCCACTGGCCGTCCTTTCGCTGGAGGTCCCGCGCGGTGACGTCGTTGGCACATGTAAATCCGGCGATGTACCGGTCGGCATCGGAGGCCGGCACATTCTTTACCTGCCGGGAAATGACGATGCCGAGTTCCCCTTCGTAGTGAAGCTCCTGCGTCTGGGGAGGGAGGATGATGTCATCTCCGTCCTCGATGACGGATGTCGGGGGTTTCAAGAAAACGATAGGGTATTCAGGGACCGGCATGTTGAGCTCGTTCGCGTGGTCACGATAATTCAGGCCGATAGCGATCACCTTTGATGGCTTGAAGATGGCAGGAATGGAACACCTCCGGTCTCGTAACGTTGTTCTATTTTAAGCCTTGAGCGTGTCGGACTGTCAAGTGATTTCAGGTACTGCGAGGTTCTGCGTTCTGCGTTCTGCGTTAAAAACCGGGAAAAGTTCTCGCCGGGAAACTTTTCATATTTTTCCAATCTTCATAACGCAGAACGCAGAACGCAGAACGATCCTTACGTCCTGAGCTTCCGTCCCGCCTTCGCCTCGACGGAGGCAACCTTCCCTTCCATCCTGCCGACGGGGCCTCTGCGGATGTCGAACTTGACCGTTGAATAGATCCGGGCGCAGTCGGGCTCGAGCTGTTCGTAGCACTTCCTGATGATCGTCAGAGCCGCGTCCATCGTTTCCACTTCGACGATGGTCCCCATGGGGGTGAGCCTGTATGCAGCGGCACTGTCGTCAATGACTGTGAGAAGGCGCGAAACATACGCGCTTACACTTTCGCCTTTGTCGGTGGGGAACATGGCGAACTCAAATAATATCGACATTGGGGCCCTCCTCGGTATGAATCTTTTATTCTCTCATTTCGTCCTGTATACTAGTATAAAATATTCTCTGCAGGATGGGAACATGGCACGAAGATCGAAGATAGTCCTGATAATCGCGGGGGCCGTGGTGTGCATCTTTATCATTGCCGGCCTGGCACTCGTCAGGTATGCCAATGTCATTGCGAAAGCGGGTGTTGAACGGGCGCTCGGGAAAGAGTTTTCCATCGAAAGCATCGATCTGAAGTGGGGAAGCGTCCGGGCCCGGAACGTCGTCATGAAGGACAGGGCGGGCAGGCAGGTGGTCCGCGTCGAGGAACTCATGGTGCGGGCCGATTTCATGAACATCTTCCGGGAAAAGTATATAATTTCGAGCCTTCGCCTTGAAAAGCCGTACATCTATGTTGAGGTCGACAATAAGGGCCGTCTCGTGAGTCCCGCATTTCCCGGCGGCGACAAGAAGCCCTCCGAAAAGAGGCCCGAAAAGAGGCCCGCCGAAAAGGAGAAGCCGAAAGGGCCGGTCACTTTTAACGAGATCGTGGTCCGCCATGGCTCCGTGGATTACCTTGACCGGAAAACGCCGCGCGTCCCCGTGTTGACAAAAGTGCGGGACATCGAGATGCAGCTGGCGCATCTTTCCTACCCCTTTGCAAATGAGCCGACAAAATATTCAATTCAGGCCCATGTGCCGACGGGGACAAGCACCGCAAGCATCAAGAGCGAAGGCACGATCACGTTTGCCTCGCAGGACGTAGAATCGTCATCGCATGTGAGGAACCTCGATATCACGCATTTCAAGCCGTATTACGACAGGCAGACCAGGAGTGTGCATGTCAAAAAGGGGCTTATGGACCTTGATGTGAAGGCAAAGGTCGTGAATCGCAGGATCAATGCGCCCGGCCACGCGGTGCTGAAGGGCCTGGAATTGGAAACCGGGTCCGGCATGGGCGACCGTTTCATGGGCGTCCCGGCATCGATGGTCCTCGGTGTCATGAAGAAAAGCGGGGACCAGCTGCCCATTGATTTTGTCGTGTCGGGGGACCTCGACAACCCGAAGTTCAACATAGCGGAAAATTTCATGGGGAAACTTTCACTTGGCATTGCCGAGAAACTGGGCGTTTCGATCAAGGACATCGGCGGTTCCGTCTTCGGTGTCGGCACCGAAGGCACGAAAAAGGTGGGCGAAGGGATAAGGGAAGGATTCAAGAAGATCTT
>CALMFJ010000035.1 GCA_937862865.1 uncultured Pseudomonadota bacterium
CCGGACATCGAGGAAGAACATCTTTTCCCTGTTGTCTATCTTTTCCTTTACCTCCGCGCACGAGATGCCCTGCATGAAACCGCGCATCTTGTTCTGAATGATGTGCGCGGATGCGATCCCGTGATCGATGGCCAGCGAGAACGGCGGGGCGTAGGGAAGGTCGGCATTCACCATATCGTCGACTGTCAGCGATCCTTTAACGGCCATTGCCCACTGGGCGATCTGCTTGCTGACGTCTCCGAGGCCTATGCATTGCGCACCCAGTATACGGCCCGATGGTTTTTCCACGACGAGCTTTGACACCAGCATTTTCCCCTGCATGAAACCGGGTTTATCAGGGCTCGCGTTGATGACGGTCTCGATATCCGCAAACCCGGCAGCACGCGCCGCCTTTTCGGACAACCCCGTAGACCCTGCCGTGCAGTCGAAAACCTTGCATATGCCCGTCTGGATCGTGCCCGGGAATGTTGCGCGGTTGCTCGTTGCGGCATTTTCCCCCGCTACCCTGCCTTCGAGGTTCGCAAGGTCGCCATACGGGGCGTGGATCTTCTTTCCCGTTATCAGGTTCGTGACTTCAATGCAGTCTCCGGCGGCGTATATATCAGGATCGGACGTCTGCATATACTGATCCACGGCAATGCCTCCCGTCTCGCCGATCGCAATTCCCGCCTCCCGGGCGAGCCGGACATTCGGGTTCACCCCTATGGCGACGACCGCCAGTTCGCACGGCAGCTCGGTGCCGTTCTCGAGCTTGACACCCGTCAGCCTGCCGTCCTCGCCGAGGAACGCGGCCAGCCCGTTGTTCGTGATGACGTTGGCGTTCCTGCTCTTTACATGGTTTTCGACCAGCTTTGCCAGCTCCCAGTCGAGAAACGTCAGGAGCTGCGGCAAGAGCTCGATTATTGTGATCTCGATCCCCGCGAGCTCGAGCGCCTCGCTCGTCTCTATGCCGATCAGACCCCCTCCGACAATAACGGCCTTTTTTATCTGCCGCTCGTCCCTTACACGCCTCAAATAGTCGGCATCCTGCATGGACTGGAGGGTTGTTATGCCGGACAGTTCAACACCCGGGACCCGGGGATACCGGGGGGTCGAGCCCGTAGCCAGAACAAGCTTGTCATAACTGATAGTCTCTATGACGTTGGCGACAATGTTCCGGCATACCACCGCCTTGTTCTGCCTGTCGATCTGGACCGCTTCCGTCCGGGTCTTCGCGACGATACCTTTTGCGTTGATGTAAAATTTCGGGTCTCTCGTTATGCCGGTCGGGGTCGAAAGGAGCATGTTCCTGTCATCGAAAACACCGCCGACATAATAGGGATACCCGCACGACGCCATGGACAGGTCCGCGTCTTTCTGGATTATCGTGATCTCCGCCTCTTCGTCCATCCTCCGGGCCCGTGCCGCAGCCTTGGGCCCCGCTGCCGAACCACCGACTACAACAATTCTTTTCCTGTCAGTCATGAGATCTTCCTTTCGTCGAAAATGTCTGATGCATTATATCTTCATGTACACCCGGGCCTTTACCCCGGCCCGCACTCTACTCCCGCCCGAAGGGCTTCGGCCTGTCTTCCTTTCCTGCGAACCAGCCTTCGCATGCATCCGGAAATGAATCGAAACGGGCAACGTAGGGCTTTATATCGATAAGAGGGGTTTTGTCGATGACATCGAGACCGCCCACCTCAAGCCTGTTCCCCTCCCTTTTTACAAGCCGGACAATATTGAGCCCGATATAATTCGGCCTAGCCGGGTGGCGGGATGCAAAGATGCCATGGACATCATCATCGAGAAGTGTGGGCCGGATGAGTTCGACGGGCCCCGCCCGGTCGAGATGGTAGACGAGGATGAGGTGGGAAAACATTTCGACATCATGGAGGCCTTCGGCATATTCCGGAAAAACCTCCACCCAGCCTGTCGTATCGGGCCTGAATATGCCCTGGATAGGCGCACTTTCCTTTGTTTTATAGGGAGAGTGAATAATTCCCACCGGATCGAAAGAATAACTTTTCTGCACCTGGTTTCACCGATATTTCAGCTAAAAAACTATCCTGTCCCCGTTTCCGAGGTACAGATCGCTTAACGAACCGTTCCTCGCACTGCCGCCTGCCACAGGATAACCGAGCCCGACCATTTTTTTGACAGCGCCAACCCCCGTGCAATGATTACATGCGATCTTCTTGAAACCGTATTTCCCCAGGTTCATGACCGTCTTTTCGCCTGCCGCATCGAGTGCGCCGACGGGCGCGATATGCAGGCCGCCATACAATCCGTACAAATTCTCTCCGCCCTGTATACGGTCCCTGGCGAAATCTGCAAACGCAGTGATATTCTGATGGCAGCATCCCGTGACGCAGACAATGCCCTTATCCTCTACGTTGAAAAAAAGGGACTGCTCTCCCTGCACACGGAAGGGAATATCGATGCTGAACGTAACAGAGGCGCAGCCGGGATACAATTGATAGATCACATCGGGATCATGCCGGATGAGCTTGCCCCTGTGAGGGACGGGGTTTCGGGCATGGCATGCCGGGAACTCACCGCCTGCCAGCAGCCTGTACCCTTCGTCATGAAGTGTGTTCGGGACCATGACTGTAATATCCGGGTCATACTTGAGCGTGGATGCTACACCGAAATAATGGTCGAAATGCTCATGCGTCACATAGAGGAATTCGATTTCGCGTTTTTTCAGCATCTCGTCGACGCCTTCACGTTCAAATGCCGCGTCCATATAGTCATTGTTCCAGCCCGAATCGAGAAGGAACCTGCGGCGGGCGCCGTCGGTCCCTTCGATCTCGATCAGGCTCGAATAGCCTGCGCTGTTCGTCTCGTCCCAGTCTACCGACCACTGGCTCACCTCGCGGCCGCCTGCCCTCTCGACATTCTTGAGCCAGACGTTCTCATCCAGCCAGCCCGTCTCCGAGATGCACGTGATGGCCACACTCTTACAGCAACCGATATCCGCCTTTCCTTCCCTATCAGGCTGCATTATCTTTCCCCCGTCCTCCTGCCTATGTGTTGCGTTCGTATACATAGCGCGCCAGGTGGTTCATGATCGCCTTTTTTAAACCGGTCGCCCCAAGATTGGAGCAGTGGAGCTTATATTCGGGCAGGCCGCCAAGCGCCTTGACAATGTCCATGTCTTCGAGCATCATCGCTTCATCCAGGTCCTTGCCGATGACGAGCTCCGTCATGACGGACGCGCATGCGATAGACGCGGGGCATCCCCGGATCTGGTAGCGGACCGCGTCTATAATGTTATCTTCCACTTTAATATACACGCGAAGAAAATCTCCGCAGTTGGGGTCGCCCACCTCCCCGACACCATCATGGTTGTTGATGATGCCCACGTTCCGCGGGTTATGGAAATGGTCCATTACGATATCAGTGTACTCGTTCATGCAGAAAGGCTTCCTCCCGGTTCTTCGTTCGTTTTACCAGTCCGATCGCGCCCGTCCGTCTCGGTTGCCTGAAATTGGCCGTCCGGCGGACAGCCATGAGAGCCGTGTCCGGGCCAGCGACGACAGATCCTGAGATTATATCAATTCCGTGATAAAAAAGCACCGGGGTTGTCGGGCCGGGCAGCATTTTCATGCTGTCCCGCGCAGACGATGCAAGACCACAAAGCGTGCCTTCCGCGGCCGTCCCGGAGATGCCGCGCGTTACGTCCTTCCCCGGAGGATCAGCCGGAAGCGGAGAGATTATATCCTGTAAAATCACCATCCGTATTGTCCCGGAGCGGACGGAGCTTTACGCCGTCCGCTCCATGAACCGGCATGCCGCGCCTCTTAATGATCGCACGTATTGGCGCCGGTGACGAGCGTTCCTTTTATATAGTTCACAACTGCCTGGCGCGGGTCTTCTTCCTGGGCCCCCGTCACCACTTTCACACCCTGCTGGGCAAACAATTGCTGCGCCCGGCTTCCCATTCCTCCGGCAATAATGAACTTCACGCCCTGCTGCGCGAGCCATGGCGGCAGGACCCCCGGTTCATGGGGCGGAGGCGTGACGTATGTTTCGTTCACGATCGTGCCGGCCGCATCGGCATCGATCAGGGCGAAGGCCTCACAATGGCCAAAATGCATGCAAAGCTTACCCTGGTTTGTCGGTACTGCAAATTTCACGATATCTCCCTGCGGTGAGATATCCCCCTGGCCCGCGCCACTACCGGGGGGTACGACAGTGTTTTCTCCATTGTCCGGTTTTGCCGCAGGCCGGGGGATATCGGCTGTGTCTGACGGGTACATGGCGATGATCTTGTCTACGATAGCATCAAAACGCTTTGCCGCCTCGGTATTGATGTATGCGAGCACGTATGGCTGTCCGCTGTCGCCACTCTTGACGATCTCAGGGTCGAGCGGTACGGACCCGAGGAACGGAACGTTCATCCTGTCCGCCAATTCCTTGCCGCCTCCCTTTGAAAAGATATCGACCTCATTTCCGCAATGAGGACAGATAAAACCGCTCATGTTCTCGATGATCCCCGCGACGGGAAGCTCAAGCTGATTGCAGAAGGTTACACACTTGGCGACGTCGATCGTCGCCACCTGCTGCGGTGTCGTGACGATGACGGCGCTCGCCCTTTCCTTGATCAGCTGTGCCACCGAAAGCGGCTCGTCCCCTGTTCCGGGAGGCGCGTCGACAACCAGATAATCCAGTGTCCCCCACATGACATACTGGAGGAACTGTTTGATCACGTTGTATTTCAGCGGGCCCCGCCAAACCACGGGCTGGTCGTCGTGCTCGAGAAGAAGGCCCATCGATACCACGTGCAATTTGGGAAATGCTTCGATAGGGATTATCTCATTATCCTTCACGCCGACCTTCTGGCCGTTCAAGCCCAGCATCTTGGGTATGCTCGGCCCGTGGATATCGACGTCGAGAAGCCCCACCCTCTGGCCCTGCGCCGCAAGGCTCAGGGCAAGGTTTACCGCTACCGTGCTCTTTCCCACGCCGCCCTTGCCCGACAGTACCATAAGCGTCCGGCCTATCCTGCTCAGGTGCTCCTGCAGGATGAGGTCATCCATTTCACTATCCGGTGTTGTGTGTCCGCACTCTGCCATGTCATTACTCCTTTTTTAGTGATTTTATGTGCTCCGCTATCCCGATGATGGCATGGCTTGCGGGACTGCCGGGAGCATATTCTACGATCGCTTTTCCGTGGCGCTGCGCCTCCGAGATCTCTCTGTCGTAGGGGACCTCGCCGAACACCTGTACGCCGTTTGTCTTGCAATAATCTATTATCGACCCGGTGCAGTCCGGATTGATATCGCTCTTGTTGACGATAACCGCCGCCGGTACCTCGAAATGCCGGGCCAGCTGTACGATCCTGTCGAGGTCATGGATCCCGGATGCCGTCGGTTCGGTCACGGCGACAGCAAGCGATGTCCCTGTGATGGATGCTATAACAGGGCACCCAATGCCCGGAGGCCCATCGATAATGATCCGGGAAAGACCGGCGCTCACCGCCTTCTCTTTCGCTTCCGTTCTCACCATCGTGACAAGTTTCCCGGAATTCTCCTCTCCGGGCAAAAGCTCTGCGTAAACGAAGGGATCTCCTCTGGCTGTATCGCAGATAAAGCAATGGCCGGCAAGAGGGGTTGTGAACTTCACTGCACCCGCAGGGCAATAATAACGGCACGCCCCGCACCCTTCACATGATACGGGATCCACGATAAATTCTTCGGAGATCGCGCCGAAACGGCACACGTCCCTGCAAACGCCGCACCCGGTGCATTCCTCCGGCATTATTATCGCCTTTCCGCCCGCAAAGAACTCTTTCTGCTCACGGACACGCGGCGATAGAACAAGGGAAAGGTTTGCCGCGTCCACATCACAGTCGGCCATGGCCTTATTTTCAATCAAACAGGCGAGAGATGCAACGACGGATGTCTTGCCCGTCCCTCCCTTTCCGCTTACGATAACGATCTCATTCATAACCGGCCCTCCCGGACCCGGACCGGCCCGATGTTGTCCATCATGTTCAGGGCGATGTATGCTT
>CALMFJ010000036.1 GCA_937862865.1 uncultured Pseudomonadota bacterium
TTTTTATCATGGATTGTTTGTGATATTCCACGGGGAGTATCATACAAGGTTTTGTATCTGTTTCTTTTCAGGATTCTTGTCATGAAATCATACAAAGAGGCAAACCTTGGATCCCGGCTTTCGCCGGGATGACGAGTGGGATAACATGTCTTCATGTATTGGCCGATATCCCGTTATTTATCAGGGGGTTAAAAGACCTTTCCTTTTGTCGGAAACATTGTTATAATTACTGTGATGACACTCCGGAGGTGCGGGATATGAAGATAAAGGTCAATGTCGATTCAAACCTCAGGATCAAGAATGTCTTTGAGCCCCCCCTCGAAGTCGAATTGAGAGACAACGAGAACACCCTGAAGGACGTCCTCGGAAAGCTGGCGGTAAAATATCCCTACCTTCGATTCATCGAAAAGGGTGAAATGGGGGACGACCTGCATCATCTCTACCTCAACGGCGAGAACCACTTTTCGTTCTCCGAAGGGCTGAAAAGAAAGGTGAGCGAAGGCGACACGGTCCGCGTCGAGGCCTACATGGACCCGTTGGCGGGAGGGTAGGAAAGACCGTTCCGCGTTCTACGTTCCGCGTTCTACGTTAAAAACATCAAGACCTACCGAAATTTCTTGACTTAAAAAAGAGAATGCCTTCCTGTCGTTAACGCAGAACGCAGAACGCAGAACGCAGAACGCAGAACGCAGAACGCGGAACCGCCCCCCTCATTTCGCGGGGGCGTTTGTGCCGAGCCATTTCCGGGCGGTCCGGGTTACGGTGCCGTCCTTTTTCATTTCTTCAAGGACCTTGTTCACCGCGTTGCGCAGGGCGGCGTCCGTCTTGCGGAAGCCGACGCCGTAGGACTCTTTTCCGAAAGTGTCGCCGAGCATGACAAAGGCATCAGGCCTCTTTGTTATGGTGTAACGGGCGATCACCTCATCGAGGACCACCGCGTCGACGAGGCCGGTCTCGAGGTCCTTAAGGGCAAGCTGGTTCGTTCTGTATACCGATATGTCCTTCAGGGAGTTGATGACCCCGGGATCGGAGGTGATCCATTTTTCGCTCGATGCACCGCGCTGAAAGCCGACCGTTTTCTGCTTGAGGTCACTTTTACGGGCAATGTCCGACCCTTTCTTCACGACGATCACCTGGCGGCTTTCAAGATATGGTTGAGAGAAGAGCATCTGGTGTTCCCTTTCGGGGAGGATCGACAGCCCGCTCCATACGATGTCGATATCACCCGTGTTCAAGCGGGGGATCGTCTTGTCCCAGCGTATCGGTCTGAACTCGGCCTTGAGCCCGAGACGCTCGGCCGCATTCCGTGCAAGGTCGATATCGAGCCCGGCGACCTCTTTCGTATCGGGGTCCCGAAAGGTCATCGGGGGGAAGGCATCATTGATCCCCACTATCAGAACGCCGCGGGCCTTGATATTTTCAAAAGACCGGTCAATGCCGGGCTGCGCACCCCCCTGCGCAAACGCCCCGGAGCACAAGACAGAAATAGACAGCACAACGAGGATTGCGTTCATTATTCTCATAATCGGCCCCTTTTTTGATCGATGTTTGATGATGGGTCTATTATATCCAGGATGAACATTCTTTGCAATGCGCGTGATGACCAGGCCTTAACGTAGAACGTAGAACGCGGAACGCAGAACGATCATTTCCCATTCTCCACCACCGTCCCGTAGATCGTCGATTCGTACGCCAGTTTTCCCCTCTGGTCCTCTATGGCGACCTCGAACTTGGCGATCATGCTTCTTTCCTGCCATTTCTTGATGACCGCATGGATGGTGTCGCCGGGGTAGAGCCGTCCCCGGAACTTCGTATGTTCGATCATGCCGACGGGGATGCCCTTGAGATCGGGGTACAGGATCGCGATCATGAGCCGTATCCCCTGATTTATCAGCTTGTATACGGCGTAATCCGGGTATATGGCGCAACCGGCTATGTGGGATGAGAAATCCGGGTCTTTCTCGTCGAGGGCCTTGAAGAGCTCGATCTCGTCGGGAAAAGCCGGGTCATAGTCGGCTTCGTCGATGATAATGTGCCGTTCCTGCAATCCGAGGAGCTCGGCTATCCTTTTCCGGGGAATGTTCATCCTTCATCCTCCTTTCTCATAATGATCCACAGTCCGCCTTCCGTCGTTATGACGGAAGAGCCTGCAATGCCATTTTCGCTCAGGTCGCGCATGATCATGTCTGTGGTCACTTCTTCTTTGCCGATGAGGAGGTTGAGCAAGCGGGAGCGGTCTGCAATAGGGGAGATCACGCCGGGCGGTGTGTATTTGCCGAAACCTCCGCCAACGAATGCGCATCCCGCGGGCTTGAGGGCCCGCTGCACAGCGCGGTAATCGACAGTGAAAAGGGAGGGAAAGAACAGCGCGCCCCTGAAGACGAGAAGATCGACGCTGGCATCGTCCACGCCGGTTAACCCGGGGTCCGTATCAATGATCGTGATACTGTCCGTTTGCCCGTGTATTTCGAGCTGTTCGGCATAATATGCCCTCATCTGCTCCGGAAATGAGGCTATAGAGAAAGTATCGCCGACACCCTGCCGGGCGAGTTCATGTATCACGCCGCAGAAAGGGCCTGCCTCCATCACGGCGCCTCCCCTTCTGCCGTAGACCTCGGCTATATGCCGGGCAAGGTAGGGATAGACACCATTCCACAGGGAGTTTATGTCCCGGGCCAGTGAGAACGCGCCGGTGCCTTTATTGTGCATTGCCGATCCTTTCCATGATCTCTTTGAGCGCTTTCAAGTCCTCTGCCATGAACGGCCGGTCCGTGTAGTAGATATTCTCGAACCGCCGAACGAATTCCAGAGAGGTCCTTCGGATGTTCTCGTCGGGGATCCGGGCCGCGTATTCCTCGAGCCCCTCGCATTCCCCTTTAGGATAGCCCAGGGCCTTGAGCTTTCTCAAAAAACGGTTAAGGAGGGCTATTTCCCGGGGGCTTGCCGACCGCGCCAGGGTCCATGCCGTAATTATGAGGATGATGATGACGAGGGCGGTCCCGGTATGCCGTACGGCCGCCGATTTGAGGAAGTGGAACGAGACGGACGGTTTCTTTATCTCCGCAAATATCGACCGGGTGATCGACAACTGCCTCTCGAGGTTGTAGGTGAGGACTATGCCGTACCAGTAATAGTTTACTGTGTCGAAGAAGAGCTGGAGCCTGAGGAAGACACCCTGTTTATAGACGGGGGTGAACGCCTCCGGTGCCGCAGGCGTCGGGTCGTAGCGGACCCATCCTTTGCCGTCGATAAAGGCCTCGACCCACACGTGTGCATATTTTTGCGGGACCAGGTAGTAATTACCCATCTCGTTGTAATATCCTCCGCGGTATCCCCCGACAATACGCGACGGGATGTTGTTCACGCGTAAAAGAACGGCCATGGCCGATGCGAAATATTCGCAGTTGCCGGACCGGGAGTCAAATAAAAAGCTCTCGAGAGGGTTCTTTGTGAGCGGCAGGCCCTTGAGCGAATATGTGTACCTGTCCGAATTGAGGTGGTCGGCGACTCTCCTGATCGTGGCCTCCGCATCGTCCGGAACGGCAAATTCTCTTGCGAAGGAAACAATGCGGGATGACAGGAGCCGGGGGAGCTGGAGGTACTTTTGACGGTCTATGGCGCCTTCGGGAACGGTATCAGAAATGATGGAAAAGACCGTATACCGCACACGCCTCTCTATATAGGACGGTACCGCGAAGGTGAGGTCGTCATACTTCCGCACGGCCCTGAGGTCCATGTGTACCGGTTTGTCAAGGCCGAACAGGGATGAATTTTCGTACGGCTCGAGATATATCGTCTGGTTGATGCGCTGCCCCACCGGGCTTGAGCCCCGTGAAGCCGAATAGTAGGCCCTTTTCGGCCCTCTCCAGGATATCCCGTCGAAGTGGTCGAGCGTGATCCCTCTCCAGTACAGCACGGATTCGTCGACCTTTTCCATTGTTGCCCTGAAAATTATCCTCTCGTCTTCCTGGATGTCCGATACCTGGCCCAGCCTGACATTGTCCGTGAACCCGGACCGCGCTTTTTCCGGCCTGTTGAGAAAGGTCAGGATGGGATAACTGGTACGCGGCAGTATGATGAACATGAGGCCCGTCAGAGGTATGGCAAGAACGGGTATCCACAGGCTCTTCGTGATCACTGTCCGTATCGTCTGGTTGGTGAGCTCGAGTTCGGGGTCCTGGGAATAAAAGGTGAGGAAGATAAGGGACAGGCACAGGAGGATAAAGAAGACGAGCAGATACGCCACAAATGCCATTCCGAAAGTCATGAGGCCGAGCCCGGCAAGGACGAACACGGTCAGGGCGTATATCTGCATGTAGTCACGGAACTCCTTGTGCTCGAGGAATTTTATCCCCATGAGAACGAAGAGGATCTCCATGATGTGCCCGATAAGGTCCTGCATGTTGAACTGCAGGAAAAAATAGAGGAGGACGACCATCGACAAGATGGTGAGTATCCAGCGCGGTATAATGATCTTTTTCAGGTCGAACAGAACGGACAGCCCCATCGCCCCGAGGAGGACAGCCGGGTACACGGACGGGACCTCCCCCGACAGGGCAAGAATGGAGAGGGCCCCGGTACAATAGGTGAAGATATTTACGACGGTGCGGACCTTCAGCTGGGTAAAATTGAGAGCCGTCATTGTCCGTAATTTCCCATGCGGGCCCCGGTCCTCATGCCGTCATAACGGATGCCTGCACATCTTCTTTCTCGTACATGGCCAGTTCCCTGAGCATGCTCAGCTTATGCGCGCTCGTGATGTCCGGGGGGTACAGCCTGCCGTTGATCCTCAAGCCGACCGGCACACTGTTCTTGAGGAGCTGTATGATCGTGTACGCAACGCAGGAGATCTTTTCTTCAATGTCGCGTATCATGACATTGTCGAATTCTATGACAACCGGCTGGTATGAGAGGGATGACAGCTCTTTCGTCTTGAGCTTCCCCGTCTTTGCCGTCGCCTTCCAGTGAATGTATTTGATCGGGTCCCCGCGGACATATTCCCGTATGGATAGGACATCGGCATCGTAACCGATCGCGTCGGACACCTTCTCCCCGCGCGATCTGCGCTCGCTGCGGTACAGGCTTGCCAGGTCGCAGGCCTTGAGCCTCGGCAGCACGATGATCGTGTATGTCTTTCCAAGCGCCTTGTAGCGTGTGAAAAAATTGAACGGGAAGACGGAAGAGACGAGCGGGTTTTCGATCGTATGAAGCCCTCGCTCACGAAAGGTTATATTGGCAAAGGCGGACGATGTGCCCTTTCCCGGCGTAAAAGGGAGAAGCACGGAGATCCGGCCGGCCTTGAGGCTGATGAGAAAGGCCGGCAGGTGCCTGCGCCGGTTCTCCATCGTTATTTTGACGGGGACCTGACTGCCCGCGTAGACCTCCTGCGGGAAATCTATCCCGAGGTCGAGCCTCGAAAGATTGGCCTTTCCAAAAAAACCGGAGATGCTCATAAAGCTCAAGAGCCCCGATACGATCAGGAAAACCAGGTTGTTGTTGGTGTTTGCGGCGGCGATGCCCATAAAGATCGTGATCACTATGTAAAGGAACCCGGCTTTCGATATCTTGATCACAGGGGTGTTGAAACGGTGTCTACGATCGATCGCACAATCTCCCTTTTGTTGAGGTTCTCGTACTCTTCCTTAAAGATGACGCGGTGAGGGATGGTATATTCGACGAGGTCCCTGATGTCTTCGGGAATGACAAAATTCCTGTCGTGGAAAAAGGCGTGTGACTTTGCCGTATTGATGATGGTCAGCGCACCCCGGGTCGACAGTCCGGCGGAAAGGTATTCGCTTGTCCGCGTTGCCTGGATTATGGAAAGGGTGTACTCGAGGATCTTGTCCGAAACATGAACGCCACGGGAGATCTCGTCCTGTATGCGCGTCACATCGTCCTGGTCGACAACGGGCTCGATCAGGTATATGTCTTCCCGTTTGCTCCCGATCTTGAGGATCTCTTTCTCCGCCTGCCGCGATGGGTACCCTATACTGATCTTCATCATGAACCTGTCGAGCTGGGACTCCGGAAGGGGAAATGTCCCGAACTGCTCGGCGGGGTTTTGCGTTGCAATGACACAGAAGATGCGCGGCAGCTTATACGTCTTTCCTTCTATGGTCACCTGCTTCTCTTCCATTGCTTCGAGAAGGGCGCTTTGTGTTTTCGGGGTTGCGCGGTTTATCTCGTCGCACAGAACGATGTTGTTGAAAATGGGGCCGGGGTGAAAATCAAATTCGCCGGATGTCTTGTTGTAGATGGACAGGCCCGTTATATCGGTGGGGAGCAGGTCACTCGTGCACTGGATCCTGCCGAACGTCAGGCCGAGAGATTTGGCTATACCGATGGCGAGGGTCGTCTTGCCGAGGCCGGGCAGGTCCTCGATGAGCAGGTGCCCCCGTGAGAAGAACGAGATCAGGGAAAGGCTGAGCGGTTTTTCTTTGCCCTGCAGGTACGATGACAGGGAATCGGTTATCGTGTGGACCTTGTTGATGTCCGTTCCTATAGCGAGCTCTTTGCCGTCCATGAAAGAATTGTAGCATAAAATCCTGTTCGATGGGAATCGGCAAGCATTCATGGGCCTCGTATCCTTGACAAAACGGAGCATTTCGGCTTGAATAGGGAAATGGGCTTTGTTCCGCTGTTTCCTGATTTCAAGCCGATCACAATCGATGACAGGCGGGGCATCATAGATATCCTGCGGAGCAACTGGCCCGGGACGTCCGAACTTACGTTTACCAACCTCTTTATCTGGAGAAGACATTACGGTCTGTACTGGTGCCTTTACAGGGACTGCCTCTGTGTCATCGGCAGGGAGAACGCGGGGCCCGATTTCGCCATGGCCCCTGTCGGGCCGTCGGGAAGGCTCGAAGCCGGTATTGCCGTCCTCGAATGGCTTAGGGAAACGAAGGGCGTTCCCGCTCCTGCCATAGAGCGCGCCGATGAAGGCCTCGTCCGGGAGGCCTCCCGCTCTGCACATCTTCTGGCCGAAGAGAAACGGGAACATTTCGATTACGTCTATCGTACGCAGGAGCTCATCAGCCTGGCGGGAAATAAGCTGAGGAGCAAGCGCAACAAGGTCCACCAGTTCATCCGGTCGTATGGATCGTACACATACGAGGAGCTGAGCGAAGGCCACATCGAGGCGGCACTCGACCTCCACGAAAAGTGGTGCCGTTTCAAACGGTGCGAAGAGGACCTTAATCTTCTGGGAGAGTGGGATGCCACACGTGAGATACTGAATAATTACAGGGAGCTTGAAGTGGCCGGAGCGGTGATCATCCTGGATGGGCAGGTGAAGGCCTTTACCCTCGGCGAGCCCCTTCCGGGTGATGCCGCGCTCATCCATATCGAGAAAGCGGACCCCTCCGTGCCGGGGCTCTATCAGCTTATCAACCAGCAGTTCTGCGCCCGCAGATGGAACGATGTGACCTTCATCAACCGTGAGCAGGACCTGGGGCTGCCGGGGTTGCGCGAGGCGAAGCTTTCCTACAATCCCGATCACTATGTCAGGAAATACTCGATCACCCTGAAAGGATGACCATGAACTCAGGCAAGGATAACGGAAAGACCGGAATACTCACGGTAGAGGAGCTCGAGCGCTACTCCCGTCAGATAATGGTACCGGGCATAGGGGTCGAGAAGCAGGAAATGCTGCGCAATGCACGGGTATCCATTGCGGGGGCTGGCGGGCTCGGCTCCGTATCGGCGTACTATCTTGCTGCCGCCGGGGTGGGGAGATTGAGGATCATAGACCGGGACCGGGTCGAGCCGTCGAACCTGAACAGGCAGATACTCCATTTCACACCGGACATCGGGCAGCTGAAGGTTGTTTCCGCTCTCGACAAGCTTGAGAACCTCAATCCGCACTGCCGGGTGGAGGCCGTTCAGGCCGACATAAACGAAGACAACGTGTTCGAACTGATCGACCATTCCGATGTTGTCATCGATGCCCTCGACAATATCGGGGCCCGCAGGATACTCAATTTTGCCGCCATCCACAGCAGGATACCGCTTATCTACGGCGGTGTGGAAGGATTTTCGGGAATGGCCTCGACGTTCATCCCGTACCAGACGCCCTGCTTCGAATGCATCTTTTCGCATATCGCGGACAACGAGGAAAGAAAGGGAGTTCTCGGGATGCTTCCCGCCATCATCGGGGCAATACAGTCGCTCGAGGCTTTAAAACTGATCATGCGTGAACCTCCGGCCCTCGCCGGGACCCTCCTCTATTTTTCCGGCGCCGACATGACCTTCCAGCACATCACCGTAGACCGCAACCCCCACTGCAGCATATGCGGAACTCCGCCGGCAACGACGTAAAGAAGGTTCTACGTTCTGCGTTCTTTATTCCCACGGCGGCGTGTTGTCGGTGTCCTTGAATTCGATGAGAAAAGGCTCATCCCATGCGACCTTTTCCCGGAATATCGTGCGCAGGCCGTCGAGGGTGTCTGCGGACGCGGCGGGTATGCCGTAGGAGGCGGCGAGTTTTACGAAGTCGGGGTTTTCGAGGCGCATGGAGCCGTCTATGCCGTAGCGGCTGCGCATGGCTTCTTCAAGGATGCCGTAGCTCATGTTGTTGTCCACAAATATGACGACCGGCACCTTGTATTTGACGATCGTCGCCAGTTCGGCGGTCTGCGGGAGAAGGCCGCCGTCGCCGCATAATGCGAGGCAGGGGGCTGCGGGCCGGGCGAGTTTCGCCCCGATCGCGGCGGACAGGGAATAAAAGATAGGGGATATCCCGCGCGGCATAAGGAAGCTCCGCGGGGAATAGACCGGGAGATAATACTCTGCCCAGTATGACGGCAGATTGAGGTCGCACGCGAATATGGTATTGGAGGGTGAGGCATTGCGGATAAGGTTGATAACGGCATGGCCGGTTTGCGATTGCAGGGCGTTCCGCTCGGCGTTCCTTTTCCCGTCAAGGAACGCGAGGTCCCATTCGAAGACCCGGTCACGCATGGTCCCGGAGAGGCCCTCAAGGGCCAGCTCCACATTGCCCTCAAAATGAGCGGTGCAGGGATAGTTTTTGCCGATCCACCGTTCATCCGTGTCGATATGGATAAGCTCTCGTATCCTGACCCCCCGTTTCTTTGTATCGGCCTCCCTGAGCCTCGTGCCTGCGGCAATGACGAGGTCGGCCCGGTCAAGGATATCGCGGGCAACGCCTTTCGCAATAATATTGCCGAACGAGAAGACGGCACGGTCGCTTATCACCCCCTTTCCCCCTGTGGTGGTAAGGAAAGGCACCCCTCTCGCGCATATCTCCTCGACAATATCGCCCGCGCGGGGATGCATGAGGCCGCGTCCCCCCACAAGAACGGGCCTCACCTTATGCGCCAGAATATCGCGGCAGTCGTTAAGGAATTCATCCAATCCCGCGTATGACGCCTGGCCCGGGGGCCGGGGCGGACCGTGCGGCGTATCCGGGATCTCCCTGTCGAGGAAAGAAAAAGGGATTGAAACGAGGACCGGGCCCGGCCGGCCTTCAGTGCACCGCCCGAGGGCACCATCGAGAGCGCTCCGTACGTGAGACGCCTCATCGACCTTGAAAATGCCTTTGGTGAAATACCGGAAAATATTCTCGGGGTTCTCGATCTCATGCAGGGCCCCCTTCCCGATGTCCCTGCGGTCCGTGTCCACATGGAGGATAAAAAGCGGGACATCGTCCGAATACGCCTCCATGCAGCCGGTGACGATATTGCCGAGCCCGGGGCCCGGGGTCACGAGGAGCACGGCGGGTTTTCCGGACGCCCGGGCATATCCGTCGGCCATGAAAGCACAACTTGTTTCATGGCGGGCAGTTATAATTTTAAGCGTTTTGCTGACAAAAAGCTCTGCATTGAGGCTAAGCGTATGCAAACCGGGCAATTGGAAGATGCAGGATATCCCATTTTCCCGAAAAAATGCGCTAATTAGTTGTTTTCCTTGCACAAAAGCCCTCAGGCCGTAAGTTTAGCATACTAAACTTCAAAGTTAAATAAAAATAGACTTGACAAGAAAAATGCTTTTCCTGTTTAATACTGTAAACTTTTGGTGAGTATATACTGTTATGGCGAGATCAGGCGAACTAAGCATCGGGGAGAGGATCAAAGTGCTCCGTCAGGCCAAGAACCTGACCCAGGAAGAACTGGGTACGCGGGCGGGTTTGACAAAGGGTTTCATATCACAGGTTGAGCGGAACCTGACGTCGCTTTCCGTGGAGAGCCTGATCGGCATACTCGATGCGCTGGACGAGAAACCGTCCAATTTTTTCAGCGGTTCCCTCGATGAAAAGATCGTGTTCGGGCTGGAGGACAGGGTCGACCTGGAGATAGAAGGCGTGAAGGCCTTTCAGATCCTCGTGCCGGCCGCGCAGAACAGGCTTCTCGACCCGGCACTGGTGGAGCTTGCCCCGGGTGAATGCACACCCGAGGAGGAACCGCACGAGGGCGAGGAGTTTGGGCTTGTCCTTTCGGGGAGCGTGGAGCTTGTCCTCGGCGGTAAACCGCAAAAAATTAAGAAAGGCGAATGCTTTTATTGTAAGGCTACGCGAAAGCATTACATCATAAATAAGAAAAAGGGACCGGCAGTACTTCTCTGGGTGTCTTCACCGCCGAATTTCTAAAGGTGTCCGGCGGGCAGGGGCAGGCATGATCACGGGCGAGGCGAGGGCGATGCGCCATTCCCGTTGTGTATAGGATAGACGAATTGTGCGCGGCGCGTGCCGCACCCCTGGGTTTTGAGCTGCCGGGCTTTAGAAAATTTGGGAGGTGCTACCTTGATTGTCAGAACACCCACAAAATTTTTTCTCGTCAGTGGTTCTTCCGACGGTTTTTCTCTATTGAACGCCTTTGACGGCGCCCTTCTGGCGTCCGGCGTCGGCGACACCAACCTCGTAAGAATGAGCAGTATCCTCCCTCCCGGCTGTACCGAGATCAAACCCCGGCCGACGGCGCTTCCCCAGGGGGCCCTCGTTCCCGTTGCTTACGCGTCGATAACAAGCGATGTCCCGGGTGAGGTAATATCGGCGGCGGTTGCGATAGGCATTCCCGAGGATGCAAGCCTCGCGGGCCTTATCATGGAATATTCGGCCAGGGCGGACGAAGCCGCCGTTCGCAGCCAGGTGATAAAAATGGCCGAAAAAGGAATGGAAGTAAGGAAACGGCCGATCCGGGAGATAATGTCGATATCGTCCACGTTCAGGGTAGAGAGCGTGGGGGCGGCGTTCGCCGGGGTCGTCCTGTGGGATTAATCCAATTCTCTATCGAAACCAGCTCTTCGTTGCCTGCAGCGCCCCAGATCCTCAACGGGCCACCCGCTGGAGCAAGCTTGGAAAGCGGGTACCCGGCTTTCAGTGTACGCCTCCGGTCTGGGCCGCCTTGTCGCAATAATGACCGGGTAACCGACGTCCAAGCTTGCTCATGTCGGGTGGCAAGGCTCCGATAGAGAATTGGATCGATGCAAACAAAAAAACATAGAGAAGGATGAGGTGAGTAAAGGGGTTTTTCATAATCGGTTCATAGGGGCGAGGGAAGGGGTATCGTCCGATATCGTCCTGCTCGGCTGCCCGCTCGATATCACGTCCTCATTTCGCGCCGGGTCGAGATTCGGCCCGGAGGGCCTGCGCAGGGCGTCATGGGCGCTGGAGACGTACAGTCCCTACCTTGATATGGACCTCGAGGACATTGATTTTTCCGACAGCGGCGACCTCGAGCTTCCCCCGGGAAACCTCCCTGGATCTCTCGACATGATCGAGCAGGCATCCGGCGATATAGCGGGGGCTTCGCGGAAACCGTTGTTTTTCGGGGGCGAGCACCTCGTCACGTATCCGGTGATCAAGGGGATGAAAAAGGTGTTCCCGGCCCTCCAGATCGTTCATTTTGACGCCCATTGCGACCTCAGGGACGACTACGAGGGGCAGAAGCTGTCACACGCCACGGTCATGAAGCGCGTTCAGGAACTCGGCGGTATAACTTTGCACCAGATCGGGGTACGTTCGGGAACACGGCAGGAATTCAAGGAGCTTCAGGCCGTTGGGTCACCCGCCGGGCTCAAGGAACGCCTCAAACCGGGGATACCGGTTTACATAAGTTTTGACATCGATGTCTTTGACCCGTCGCTCGTGCCGGGCGTCACGACGCCCGAGCCGGGGGGGCTTTCATTCAAAGAGGTCGCAGACTACTTTCAGGCCCTGAGGGGCGCGAAGGTCGTCGGTGCGGACCTCGTTGAACTGGCGCCCGATTACGACAGTACGTTCGTCTCCTGCGTCTGCGGCGCGAAGGTCGCCCGGGAGATGATCATGCTCATCGGTTCGGGTGCTGTCTGATACAAGAAATTTTCTGGCAGGGGTAAGCGATGACGAGAGGAAAAAGCGGAAAGATCATGATCGTAGGGGCGGGAGGCGTTGCGACCGTTGCCGCTCACAAATGCGCACAGGTGCCCGAGGTCTTCAAGGAGATCATGGTCGCGAGCAGGACGGAATCGAAGTGCAGGGCGATAGCGGGTGACATCAAGGGCCGTTACCGCAAAGATATCGCGACCGCGCGCGTCGATGCCGACAATGTTCCCGAACTGGTTGAACTTATCGGGTCGTTCAAGCCCGACGTTGTCCTCAACCTTGCCCTTCCCTACCAGGACCTCCATATCATGGACGCGTGCCTCCTGACAGGTGTGGACTACATCGACACGGCGAACTACGAGCCCCTCGACGAGGCCCGTTTTGAATACAGCTGGCAATGGGCGTACCGGGACCGTTTCCGGGACAGGGGGATACTGGCACTGCTCGGTTCGGGATTTGATCCCGGTGTAACGAACGTGTTTACCGCGTATGCGCAGAAGCACCTCTTTGACGAGATACACTATCTCGACATTCTCGACTGCAACGCCGGCTCGCACGGCCACGTGTTTGCGACAAATTTCAATCCGGAGATCAATATCCGCGAGGTGACCCAGGTCGTGCGCCGCTGGGAGGACGGGAAATGGATAGAGACGCCCGCGATCATCGACGAAGGCAGCATCCATTTCGGTTTCGATTATCCTATTGCCGGGGTCAAGGACAGCTATCTTCTGTACCACGAGGAGCTCGAATCGCTCGTCCGCAATGTGAAGGGGCTCAAAAGGGCCCGTTTCTGGATGACCTTTTCGGAGAATTACCTGACGCATCTCAGGGTGCTGAAGAATGTCGGCATGACGAGGATCGACGAGGTCGACTACGCGGGATGCAGGATAGTCCCGATACAGTTCCTGAAGGCCCTCCTGCCCGAGCCGGCGTCGCTCGGCACAAAGTACACAGGCAAGACGGTCATCGGCAACATAATGACCGGAACGAAGGACGGCAAACCGCTCAGCCGTTACATATACAACGTGTGCGACCACGAGGATGCCTTCAACGAAACAGGCACCCAGGCGATCGCTTATACGACGGGCGTCCCCGCCATGATCGGAGCGATGATGGTCATGACCGGCGCCTGGCAGGGAGACGGCGTCTTCAACATAGAGGAGTTCGATCCCGATCCCTTCATGGAAAAGTTGAACCGGTACGGTCTTCCCTGGCAGGTCGTCGGGCACGCCCCCCTTCCTGATAAGGTGTAGGGCCTTCCATGCGTTCCGCCCGGCAGACCATAGATGCCATTCGTGCCGGTGACCTCTCGGGGGCCGCTTCCTATCATGAACTGCCGGACCGCGCACGGCGCGCGGTCCTCGTGTCCTTCAATGACGCAGACCTCCCATTATTGACCCGCCTTATCAACGATTGGCGCCGCACTCTTTTCGCCCGCGGCGAGGAGCGGTTCCGCGCGATAGCGAAGGGCCGCATCAGGACACCCGTCTATCTCATGCATGAGGCGCTGATCGAAGAGAACATGCGGACCTTGCGGTACGTGAAGGACCGCACGGGATGCCGGATACTTCATGCCCTCAAGTCCTACGCCTCGTTTGCCACCTTCCCGGTCATGACGCAGTACCTTGACGGGGTGTGCGCCAGCGGCGTCTATGAGGCGCGCCTCGGCCGCGAGAAGTTCGCGAAAGAGGTCCATACCTTCGGGGCGGCATACAAGAAGAGCGAGATGCGGGACATCCTGAGATATTCGGACGTTGTCGTCTTCAATTCGTTCCATCAGCTTGATATATACGGGGATGCGGCCCGCAGGACAGGCCGGGGCATCGGGCTCAGGGTCAATCCCGGGTATTCGGAGATCGCAACCCCGATGTACGATCCCTGCGCCCCGTGCTCACGGCTCGGGGTCGTGCACAACGAATTTGCGGGCGCCTTCCCGTCCCGCTCCCGCCTCATCGACGGCCTGCATTTCCACGCCATGTGCGAGCAGGGCTCCGATGTCCTCGAAAGGGTCCTGGGATCGTTCGAAAAACTATACGGGCCGTTCATAAAAGACCTCGCATGGGTCAACTTCGGCGGCGGCCACCACATCACACGGGATGACTACGACATAGAAAGGCTTGTCAGGCTCATAAACGGTTTCAAACGGAAGTACGGCGTGCAGGTTTACCTCGAACCGGGCGAAGCGTCCGTGTACCACGCGGGGGCCCTCGTATCCTCGGTGATCGATATCGTGAAGAACCAAATGGAGATAGCCATCATGGACGCGTCGGCAGAGGCGCACATGCCGGACGTGCTCCTCATGCCGTACCGGCCGCACATCTTCGGTTCGGCCGGGCCCGGCGTCAAGGCCCATACGTACCGGCTTGCCGGCCCCAGCTGCCTGGCGGGCGACACCATCGGGGACTATTCATTTGATGCGCCCCTTCAGCGGGGCGATAAAGTGGTCTTCACGGATATGGCCCTTTACAGCATCGTAAAAAATACGACGTTCAACGGTATCGCCCTTCCCGGCATCGCAGTGATCAGAACGGACGGCACGGTGGATACGGTGAAGCGGTTCGGGTACCGGGATTATAAGAACAGGCAATCGTAAGAACGCAGAACGTAGAACCTGGAACGTTTTATAACGCAGTCCGCAGTCCGCAGTCCGATTCCCTGCAACGGGTTAAAATGACGTGATTATCTGTTTATTGTTAAGAATATCTTGACAAGTTGTCCGGTTAAATTGTTAATTTATGACTTCGGGATAAATGAATTACAATAGCCGTCCGGCTTATATATGTATTTCAGCAGCATGAGAGGTGAAGCGCATGAGATCCAGTGTTACGAACGAACCGAAATCGTCGTCTGCCAGGAGGTCGGAGAAGGAATCGGCAATGAGGTTGCACGCCCTCGAAGAGACGAATGAGGCATTGAAGATACTTCTTGAACGTGCCGAGGACGAGAAGAAGCTTGTCGAGGACCGCATTAAATCGAACGTCAAGGAGCTGGTGATCCCCTATATCGATAAGCTGAAATTAACGGGGCTCAATATTGAACAGCAGACATATGCTGAAATAGTGGAGACAACGGTAAGGAACGTGTTCTCGGCCTTTCTCCAGAAGGTCACATCGAAGCAATACCACTTTACGCCCAAGGAGATACAGGTGGCGACGCTGATCCGCGAGGGCAAGACAACAAAGCAGATAGCCGATATCATGCGGGTGACGCGGAGCGCGATCGGGCTCCATCGCCACCATATCAGGAACAAGCTCGGTCTTGGCAAGGCCAAGGTCAACCTGCGTTCGTATCTCCTGTCTCTGCAGTAAGTTGCCACATACAGACTGACTTTCAGCGCACATTTATGATAGTATTAACGATGCCGGCCCGGTGGAACCCGGACCGGCATCGTTTGAGATCGCTCGCGGAGACGAAAATGGTGGGTTGCCCTGAAATAGCCGATAAGCTCATGACCGCCGATGAGGCCGTTTCCCGTTTCATCAGGGACGGCTGCCAGCTGGCCATCGGCGGGTTCTCGATCACCCGCAACCCCATGGCCATTGCGTACGAGATCGTGCGCCAGCGCGTGCGGGACCTCCATATCGTCTGCCATTCGCACGGGCAGGCGCTCGATGTGCTTATAGGCGCCGGATGCGTGAAAAGGCTGGAGATCGCCTATGGCGGGAACGGCCGGTACGCCCCGACGTGCGTCCGGTTCAGGAAAGCGGTCGAGCGCTCCGAGATACAGTTCGAAGACTATTCCAATTTTCAGATATCCCTGCGCTTTCTCGCCGGCTCTCTCGGGATGCCGTTCATTCCCTCGCGCTCGGGCCTCGGTTCGGACATTTTGGGGCTTGATGGGTTTACGCCGGAGGTCCGTGCGGAACCGAAGGTTGCATGTAAGAAATATGCGAAGGTACAGAACCCGTTCCGCGAGGATGAAGAGGTTGTCCTCCTGCCCCCGCTCACACCGGATGTCTCTGTCATCCACGCGCAGTACGTCGGTGATGACGGCACGGTGCGGATCAAAGGGCTGACGTTTGTCGATGTCGAGCAGGCCAAAGCGGCAGACGCGGTGATCGTCACGTGCGAAGAGATCGTCCCCCGGTCGTTTATCCGGGAGGACCCCGACCAGAACTGCCTGCCGGCCTTTTTCGTGGACGCGATCGTAAAGGTCCCGTACGGCGCCCATCCCACGGCCTGTTTTAATTTTTACGATTACGACCCGATGCACCTGAACATGTATCACCAGATGGCCGCGGACGACGAGCGCTTTGAGGAATACCTCGACGCGTGGGTCTACGGGGTCCGGACCTGGGAAGAGTATCTCGAAAAGGTCGGGGTTGACAGGTTGCTCGAAATAAAAGCGAACCCCACGATCGGCTATGCACCGGGGCTTGTCCGGAAATGAGGAGACCTTCACGTGCTCGAATACAGCGATAACGAGATGATGGCACTGGCGGCAGGGCGGCTCGTCAGGAATGGCGCGATCGTATTTGCCGGGACGGGGGTGTCCATGCTTGCGACAACCGCCGCGAAGAGGATCTTTGCCCCGGGGGCGGTCATATTTTTTGAAAGCGGGGGGATCGATCCTTCCTTAAGCGAAATACCCATGGCCGTGGCCGATCCCCGGGTCATGAGCGGGACCTCGGTCAATTCGGGCCTCATCGACGCCTTTTCGATAGCCGGCCACCGCAGGTTCCATACCATCGCGTTCCTCGGCGCCGCCCAGATAGACCGGTACGGGAACCTCAATTCGACCTGCATAGGGGATTATTTCAAGCCCGCGACGCGTTTCTCCGGCAGCGGGGGCAGTAACGATGTGGCGAGCTTTGCATCCGAGGTGATCGCCTTCCTCCGGCACGAAAAGAGACGGTTTGTCGAAAAGCTCGATTACCTGACGAGCGTCGGGTGGTACAGGGGGTCCGATTCGAGAAAAAAACTCGGTCTCGAACGCGGGGGCATGACGGCCGTCGTGACGAACCTCGGCGTCCTGAAGTTCAAGGACGATTCGAAGGAGATGTACCTCAGCGAGTATTTCCCGGGTGTGTCCATAGACCGCATCATAGAGAACACCGGCTTCGAGATCGACACGTCGGCGGCCGTAGAGGCCGCCGCCCCGACCGCCGAACAGCTCACGATACTCCGCCAGGAAGTCGACCCGCAGCATCTCATTTGTCATGCATAACGACAGGCGACAGGCAATAGGCGACAGGCAATAGGCGATAGGAAAGAAGAAGGGTGATGGGTGATGAAAAAAAGCCTTCTGTGTGATGGAGTTTTTCCTATAGCCCATTGCCCATAGCCCATAGCCCGTTTCTATTGCTAATTTAGAAAACTTCGTTTAAAATAAGGCAGTTTTTACGGGACGTTTCGGTCCCTTTTTCATTCGGAGGTGGTATGAAAGTCCAGGTTGAGGCGCTTGACAGCGTGACGAAGAAAGTTGAAGTTCTTGTCCCCGAAGAGGATATCACCTCGATCAGGGAATCGATCTATGATGAGGTCAGGAAAAATGCGAAGATCAAGGGCTTCAGGCCGGGGAAGGTCCCGAAACCTATCATAACCCAGTATTACAAGGAATATATCGAAGAGGAAACACGCAAGCGCATGCTTGAGGAAACAATGTGGGAGGCCCTTCGGGAAGTCAAAGTGGACCCGATCATCGAGCCCGTGGCCAATTTCCTGGAAGGGGAGAAGACGGGTTATACGCTCGAATGCGAGGTGCTTCCCGAGATCGAACTGCCCGAGTACAAAGGGGTCGAGATCGAGGCGGACCCTGTTGTCGTGACGGATGCGGATATTGAGAGCCGGATCGAGAACATGCGCGCCTTTCACGCAAGCTTCGAGCCGAAAGAGGATGGCTCGATTTCCGACAAGGGGGATTTCGTTGTCATCGGGTACCAGGGATATCTCAATGGCGAGCCCGTGAAGCAGATAGTCGCGGAAAGCTACCCCCTTGAGCTCGGGAACGCGATGCTGATGCCGGAATTCGAGGATTCGGTCGTCGGTATGAAGCAGGGAGAGGAAAAGGATATAGAGGTCCCGTTCCCCGACGATTATCCCGACAAAGATATCGCCGGGAAAAAGATAACATTCAGGGTCACGATGAAGGAAATAAAACGGAAGATGCTCCCCGAGCTCAATGACGAATTTGCCCGGGACATGAGCTATGAGAACCTCGATGTCATGAGAACGGGCGTCAAAGAAGAGCTCGTCAATGAAAAAGAGGGCTTCCGCAAGCGCGAACTGACAAACAAGGCGATGGAAGCGCTCCTGAAAGCGGTCGATGTCCCCGTTCCGAAGCGGTTCCTCGAAAAGCGCATTACCGGCATGATGGAAGAGGCGCAGTCCCGCTACCAGCAGCAGAATTTTTCGGCGGAAGAGATGCAGTCGATAACCGAAAGGATGCATGCCGATCTTGGAAAGAGGGCCGAGGACAGGATAAAGTTCGAGATCATCCTTGCCCGCATTGCCGAGAGGGAAGGCCTGAAGGTTGAGGACAACGAGGTTGAAGAGCGCCTGAAAACAATTGCACAGGATGCCAATAAAACATACAATGAAGTGAAGGGCATTTATGAGCAGTACGGCCTGATCGCGAACGTGAAGGACCAGATCATGGAAGAGAAGGCCGTGGACCTCGTTCTTGAGAATGCCGTTGTAAAGGAAGCGCCGAAGGAGAGGGAAGAGGTCAAGGAGAAGGAATGAGTTTAGTACCGATAGTCATCGAGAAGGATGGAAGGGGCGAAAGGGCGTACGACATATACTCGCGCCTCCTCAAAGAGCGCATCGTCTTTCTGGGCACCGGCATCGACGACATGATCGCCAACATTATCATAGCCCAGCTTCTTTTTCTTGAATCAGAGGACCCGTCAAAGGATATCTATCTCTACATCAACAGTCCCGGCGGCGTCATAACGAGCGGGCTTGCCATCTACGACACAATGCAATACATCAAGGCACCGGTCGTAACGACCTGCATCGGCCAGGCGGCAAGCATGGGTGCGGTACTGCTGGCAGGGGGCGAGAAGGGGAAACGTTTTGCCCTGCCCCATTCACGCATCCTCATACACCAGCCCCTCGGAGGCGCGCAGGGACAGGCAAGCGACATCGACATCCAGGCGCGGGAGATATTAAGAATGCGGGAATCTATCAACAACATACTTGTCAGGCACACGGGCCAGCCCCTCGAAAAGGTCGCGAAGGACACCGAACGCGATTATTTCATGGATGCCGGGCAGGCCATCGAGTACGGCATTGTTGACCAGATCCTTGAGAAGAGGTTGTAGACAATGATCAAGAAAACAAACGGCAGGACCATCAAGCTGAACTGCTCTTTCTGCGGAAAGAGCCAGGATGAGGTCAAGAAGCTGATCGCCGGGCCAATGGTTTATATATGCGATGAATGTATTGAGCTCTGCAACGAGATCATCCAGGAAGAGGCGAAGAAGGAGCGTTTCGATTATATCAAGACGGCCATCCCCAAGCCCCACGAGATAAGCAAGCTTCTCGATGATTTTGTCATCGGGCAGGACCACGCGAAGAAGGTCCTTTCGGTCGCGGTCTACAATCATTACAAGCGGATCGAGTCGAAGACGCAGTTCGACGATGTGGAGATCCAGAAAAGCAACATACTGCTCATCGGCCCGACGGGCTCGGGAAAGACCCTGCTTGCGCAGACGCTCGCCAAGATACTGCACGTGCCGTTCACGATAGCGGACGCGACGACGCTTACCGAGGCCGGCTACGTCGGCGAAGATGTCGAGAACATCATCCTGTACCTCCTTCAGTCGGCTGATTACAACGTCGAAAGGGCGGAGCGCGGCATCGTCTACATCGACGAGATAGACAAGATCTCCCGCAAGACGGACAGCCCGTCGATAACCCGGGACGTGTCCGGCGAAGGCGTCCAGCAGGCGCTCCTCAAGATCATAGAGGGGACGGTGGCCAATGTACCGCCGAAGGGCGGCAGGAAGCATCCCCAGCAGGATTACATAAAAGTCGACACGTCGAATATCCTTTTCATCTGCGGCGGCGCCTTCCACAGCATCGAAGGCCTGATCGCGAGCAGGATAGGGAAGAAGAGCATCGGTTTCGGCGTCGATGTCGAGGGCGGACGGGACAAGATGTACTCCGAGCTCATCCGCGACATCCAGCCGGAAGACCTTCTGAAATACGGGCTCATCCCTGAATTCATCGGCCGCCTGCCGATCACGGCAACCCTCGAGGAACTCTCGGAGGAAAACCTTGTCGAGATCCTTAAACGGCCGAGGAACGCGATCGTCAAGCAGTACAAGAAACTCTTCGATCTCGAGAACGTGAAGCTCACCTTTACCGAAGGGTCGCTGCGCGGCATAGCCAAAGAGGCGATGAAGAAGAAGACAGGGGCGAGGGGCTTAAGGTCCATCATGGAGAAGGTCATGCTCGACGTCATGTACGAGATACCGTCTTTGTCGAATGTAAAGGAATGCGTCATAAGCGAAGAGGTCATCGTGAACCACGAGAGGCCGATCCTCATATACGAAGAAGAAGCGGAGATTGCGAACGGTTGACATTTCACAGTGAACCTGCTATATTGAACCCGATTGGGCGGGTAGCTCAGCGGGAGAGCATCGGCCTTACAAGCCGGGGGTCGCAGGTTCAAAACCTGTTCCGCCTACCATTTACGCGGGGTCGTAGTTAAGCCTGGTTATAACGCCGGCCTGTCACGCCGGAGGCCGCGAGTTCAATTCTCGTCGACCCCGCCATTTAAAACAACAATAGCCGAAGACCCGGGTCTCCCCGGGTTTTTTGTTGCCATCGGCTTATCCACGCGCACACACGTGAAGAAAAGGCGTTTCAAGTTTCAGACAAAAACCTGCATAAGACTGCGTCATCCCCGGGAAGATGCTGTCCATAATTATATTTTTGCCGTCATTCCGGTGCTTGACACCGGAATCCAAGGTTTGCCGTTTGCGCAGTCTGCTGACCGTTCACAACAGCTGAATATAGAAAGATGTCATAAAAACAAAACCTTAGATCCCGGTGTCAAGCACCGTGATGACGGGGATGCGTTCTGGGGGGGGAGCGTAATGGGTGGCTTTGGATGATGCACGGGGCAACTGCGGCGCGGTCCCGACAGCCGTATTGAATAAAGATGCGGATACAGGGTAAACTAAAAAAATGATCTGCGGTTAAATCATTCCAAGGCGAGGTGCGTCACCCCCTATGAAACTGATAATGTGCATCCACAATCATCAGCCGGTCGGCAACATGGACAGTATCCTCGAAGAGGCCTATACCCGTTCGTACATGCCGTTTTTCAATGTCCTGAAGGATTATCCGGCCGTTAAGCTGAACGTCCACTTTACGGGCTACCTTTTCGGCTGGCTTAAAGAACATAAGCCCGACTACATCCGCCTTTTAAAAGAGCTGCACGACAGAGGGCAGCTCGAGATCGTCTCGGGCGGGATGTATGAGCCGATCCTCGCCCTTCTCCCGGAAGACGACGCGCTGATGCAGATCAAACTGCACCGTGACATGATGGAGGAGACCTTCGGGGCCCGCCCAAAAGGCATGTGGCTCGCCGAGCGGGTCTATGAGCCGCATTTGCCGAAGATCATGGCGAAGGCCGGCATCGGGTACACGATCATCGACGACAATCATTTTAAATCGATCGGCTTCAAAGAGGACGAGCTGTACGGCTATTTCGTCAGCGAATTCCAGGGCGAAAAGATTTTCATCTTTCCGGGGCTCGAGGTGCTCCGGTACGCCATACCGTTCAAGAGCATAGAAAAGGTCGACGAGTGTTTCAGAGACCTGAAAAACGCAGGCGCAGATGTCGCGATATTCGGCGACGACGGTGAAAAGTTCGGTTTGTGGCCCGGCACGTACGACTATGTCTATGACAAAGAGCACTGGCTGGAATCATTTTTCCGTTACCTGACCGAAAACGCGTCATGGCTCGAAACCGTGCATTTCTCCGGCTATATCGCGGCAACCCCGCCGCAGGGGCGGGTCTATCTTGCCTGCCAGTCATACCGGGAGATGGAAGAGTGGTGCCTGCCGCCCGAGCGCGCCAGCGAGTACGGCAAGCTTCTCCACGAGGACAACCTTCCCTATCGTGAATTCTTCAAGGGCGGGTATTACCGGCATTTTCTCGTCAAGTACAGCGAAAGCAACGACATGCACAAGAGGATGATGCGTGTGTCGAAGCTGGCCGAGGGCAACCCCGCGGCGAAAGAGCATGTTTACATGGCGCAAGCCAACGATAGCTACTGGCACGGGGTTTTCGGCGGCCTCTATCTCCCGCACCTGCGGGGGTCGGTGTGGCGCCACCTGATCGAGGCACAGAAGGCCCTCGACCCGAAAGAACCTTTTGCCGACGGGTATATAGAGGACATCAACCTCGACGGCCACGACGAAGCGGTGATACGGAACAACGAGATAGAAGCGACCTTCCGCCTGAAGGAAGGCGGCTCTCTGTACGGGCTCGATTTCAAGCCGTCCTCCGTCAACATCATGGCGACGCTGAAAAGACGGTATGAAGGGTACCACGAGAAGATCAAAGAGGCGGTCGCCGAGTCCTCCGCGGACGGGACGAAGACAATCCATGACATGGTGATGGCGAAGGAGGAGGGCCTCGAGAAATACCTGCATTATGACTGGTACAGGCGGGCGTCCCTTGTCGACCATGTACTCGGGACGGAGGCCACGCTCGATGCGTTCTACCGGTGCGAATATCAAGAGCCGACCGATTTTGTCCGGGAGCCGTACCGGGCCGAGCTCGCGGCAAAGGACGGTGCGGTCGACCTCGTCCTCAAACGGGAAGGCCATTTCTGGCAGGGCGGTACGGTGTTTCCGCTCGAGATAGAGAAAAAGGTCGGCATTGTGAAGGGAAATGCGGGGCTTTCCGTTGACTACCGCTTGACGGGCGGGGTCGGCGTCCCGTTCCTTATCGGTGTCGAGTTCAATTTCGCCTTCCTGGGAACAGGCGGCGACCGGTACATGGAGACGGAAAAAGGACGCCGCGGTCTCACGGAGCACGGGGCCCTCGACGCATCCTCGCGCGTGAAATTCCATGACCCGTACCAGGATGTCGACGTCTTTCTTGAATTCAGCGAGCCGGCGGAGCTCTGGACATTCCCCGTCGAGGTCGTCTCCCTGTCCGAGAATGGTTTCGAGCGCAACTACCAGAGCACGATGATCATGCCGGTATGGCAGGTCAACCTGTCCGGCGGTGCCAGACGTATCCGCATCACGCTGAAACTCGATAAGGCCCGTTAAGCCGGGCCCGCGTATTTCAGAAAAAAGAGGGGAAATTGCGGGCCCATGCCGAAGGTCTCCGTTATCATCACAACCTTTAACCGTCGCCATTTCCTGCACGGCGCCTTCCGGTCCGTGGCGGCACAGGATTACCGGGACCGGGAGATAATCATCGTCGATGACGGGTCGACCGATAACACCCGCGATGACGCTGCATTGTTGCCTGCACGCTACATATGGAAGGAGAACGGCGGGATAAGCAGCGCGCGCAACGCCGGGCTCAACGCCGCGAGCGGGGAATACATCGCTTTTCTCGACGTCGATGACCGGTGGAAAAAAAAGAAGCTCTCGATACAGCTCGAGGCGATGGAACAGGCGGACGCTCTCCTGTCGTACACGGACGAGATATGGTTTCGCAACGGCAAAAGGCTGAACCAGAAGCTGAAGCACCGCAAGTATTCGGGCATGATATTCGAGCATTGCCTTCCCCTTTGCATCATAAGCCCGTCCTCTGCGCTGACCCACCGGAGCGTCTTCGATGCGGTCGGAACGTTCGATGAGTCGTTGCCGGTCTGCGAGGACTACGACATGTGGCTCAGGATAACGTCCCGTTACCCGGTCCTTTTCATCGAAAAACCCCTTATCATAAAACAGGGCGGGCACGCCGACCAGCTGTCGAGGGCCTACGACAGCATGGACCGTTTCAGGATCGAAAGCATAGCGCGGATACTGGACAGCGGGGTGCTCGATGCTGTTTTTGCGGAAAAAGCGGTCAGGGAACTGGCAAAGAAATGCGGCATATACGCAGGGGGAGCCTTAAAAAGGGGAAAGAAAGAAGAAGCGGAGCATTACCGCGAGCTCGCGGCTTCATATGCTGCGTCACACCGTATCACTTCCTGAGTTCCGCAAACATTTTATCTATATGCGTTTTATGGGCAGCGGTATCGGTGACGATCTCGTTTACGAGTGCCTCGTATTCAACATCATCCGTCCTGACGATCTCGTTGTACTTTGCCTCGATGAATGCCTGTTCATTGTCCCTTGCGATGGCGATGGCATTGACCAGTTGAAGCTGCCCGGTACGCACCTTCACGGTATTGTTTTCCACACCTTTGATCAGGGTCTGGGTTGCCGCAATATTGAACGGCCTGCCCTTCTGGAAATTCTCAGGTTTTTTCTCGATGATATCTTTCATGTGCCGGATGTTGCGGGCGTGTCTGTTTTCCTGTTCCGCTATGCCGAACCAGAATGCCTGGTGATCGGTGAAAACCTCCCCGCATGCATGGTAATATTCGCTCAGGACAGCTTCAGACCGCTCCATATGGCTGAGGACATCCAGAATTCCCTTAAGATCTCCCGACGCTGCAAGACTCATGCTTCCTCGGTCCGGATCAACCGTTCAAACGCTCCCGTATCAGTTTAAAAGTAGCAAAACCGGTAAATTTATTCAATAATAAATGTCAGCGAATGACTTAATTTATCCGCTGTGGATTGCAAGTACTTGATAAAAATGATTAAAATCTGTATATTTGTCGATACCCCTGCAAGGGCCGGGACCTGTGGCCGTGCAGGAAAAGGAGCCTTCGATGCCGTACGATGCGACGAAAATGGCGGACTGGCAGATATCGGAAGCCGCCGAGGAAAGTATGAAGACCATCTGGCAGCTTCGCGACGAGATGGGGCTTCAGGGCGACGAAGTGATACCGTATGGGAAGATGGGCCGGCTCAACTATGCCGCCATCATGGAGCGTTTCAAGGACAGGCCCAACGGCAAATACATCGATGTGACCGCAATAACTCCGACGCCCCTCGGGGAGGGCAAGACGACAACGACGATCGGCCTTCTCGAGGGCCTGGGAAAACGGGGCCGGCTTGTCGGCGGCGCGATCCGCCAGCCGTCGACGGGGCCGACGATGAACGTGAAGGGCAGTGCGGGAGGCGGGGGGAACGCGCAGGTCGTACCCCTGACGGAGTTTTCCCTGGGCCTGACCGGCGATATCGACCGCATCATGAACGCCCACAACATAGCAATGGTTGCGCTTACCGCACGGATGCAGCACGAGCGGAATTACAGCGACAAAGAACTGGAAAAAAGGGGCCTTAAGCGCCTCGATGTCGATCCTACGAATATCCAGATGGGCTGGGTCATCGATTTCTGTGCACAGGCCCTGCGCAATATCGTTGTCGGGATGGGCGGCAGGATGGACGGTTTCACGATGCAGTCGCATTTCGACATCGGGGTCAGTTCCGAGCTGATGGCGATACTATCGATCGTCCGGGACCTCAAGGACCTGCGCAAGCGCATCGGCGAGATCACCGTTGCATACCGCAAGAACGGAGACCCTGTGACGACCGAGGACCTCGAGGTCGCCGGCGCCATGTGCGCGATCATGAAAGACACGATCAACCCCACGCTGATACAGACGGTCGAAGGCCAGCCCGTCATGGTCCACGCGGGGCCCTTTGCCAATATAGCCATCGGGCAGTCGTCGATCATCGCCGACCTCCTGGGGCTCAAGCTCTTCGATTACCATGTCACCGAGAGCGGTTTCGGCGCGGACATCGGCTTCGAGAAGTTCTGGAACGTAAAGTGCCGGTTGAGCGGGCTGAAACCGAACGTTTCCGTGATAACGGCCACGATACGCGCGCTCAAGATGCATGGCGGCGGCCCCCGCGTCGCGCCCGGCATCCCGCTTCCCATGGAATACACGCATGAGGACCTGAAGCTCCTGGAGAAGGGGATCCCCAATCTGCTCCATCACATCCGCATCGTCAAGATGTCCGGCATGAAGCCCGTTGTCTGCATCAACAAGTTCACGACGGACACGAAGGACGAGATCGCCCTCGTCCGCCGGTTCGCGGAAAGCGAAGGCGCCCGCGTCGCGGTCTCCGAGCAGTGGCTGAAAGGCGGGGACGGGGCGCTGGAGCTGGCGGACGCCGTGATCGACGCCTGCAGCGAAAACGTCGAGTTCGGGTACCTCTACCCCCTCGAGATGCCTCTCATGCAGAGGGTGGACGTGATCGCCAAGAACGTGTACGGCGCCGACAGCGTCCTGTGGATCCCCGAGGCGGAAGAGAAGGCCCGACGCCTCGAGAACGACCCGGCAAAAGGCGATTATTTCACCATGATGGTGAAAACGCACCTGAGCCTCTCCCACAAGCCCGAGTTAAAAGGCGTGCCGAAGGGATGGCGCCTGCCCGTCCGCGACGTCCTCGTCTTTACCGGCGCGAAATTCCTCTGCCCCGTCACCGGCGCCATAAGCCTCATGCCCGGCACCAGCTCCGACCCCGCCTTCCGGAGAATTGACGTGGATGTGGAAACGGGGAAGGTAAAGGGACTGTTCTAGGTTCTACGTTCCGCGTTCTACGTTCCACGGTTCTTTCTTAATGATCTCCCCCGTTTTTACGGAGAAGGTGTAGCTGATGCCGTCTACGGTTTTCAGGAAGACCGTGCCTTCTTTTTCGTTGTACTTGAGGTCGGTGCGCCAGAAGAAATGGCTTACTGTGTGCTTTAGCGCGTCGGTGTCTTTGACGAGGTCGGAGATGGCGTATTGTTTCAGCTCTTTTCCGTCCTCGTAGAAGGCGAGGGCGAGGTCCCTTGTGGATTGCGCCCAGGGCCCCAGCCTGACGACGTGTTTCCCGTCGGAGCTCAGGTAAACACTGAAGGAATACCAGTACACTTTCCAGAGCGGTTCGCGCGATCCATCGTTCCTGTACAATCCTGAATATTTATACACCTTCCGTATTTCGGGTTCCTTTGATGACCAGCGCGGCCCGTCGGGCGCAAGCATGACGAAGATGTATGCGCCGCCCTGTGTCTCTTTCGTGTAGTCGGTCGGCGGCATTTCCGAATCGGCCAGGACCGGCGCGGCAAGGCTCATTGAGAGCGCGATGAGGAATGCGAGGCTTATTATTCCGAAAAGTTTCATGGACCCTCCTTGTGAATCACGCGGATAATATAGATTATTATGCATGA
The DNA here is from genome assembly GCA_937862865.1 of uncultured Pseudomonadota bacterium. Lineage (GTDB taxonomy): Bacteria > Desulfobacterota > Syntrophorhabdia > Syntrophorhabdales > Syntrophorhabdaceae > Delta-02. The sequence continues at coordinate 27,516 of CALMFJ010000036.1, forward strand.
ACGGGCAAGGCAATACCCGGTTTTGCCGGGATCATCCTGCTCACGCCATGGGATACCCTTTCCTCCGGGGCGCTCTATGATTCTTATGCAGGCCAAAAACGGATGTGGGCCGTCCCGCAAGGCGGACACAACGATTGGCCTGACTTTCCCGGTCCCGGGCAGGTCAAGGAGATCGCTGACTTCCCGGGCGGACCGGAAGCGCGTTAAAAACCGTGGAATATCCGGTAATAATCCATTATCCATTCCCGGCTCGATGATTTTTTGTAGGTCAAACACCGACATTTTATTCATCCGCCAGCCTATACCAAAGAGATGATTTCTATTCTATTCTGATGCCGTGGGATTGGTACCATGGAAGAAGACGCGGGTTTTAAGGCCGCGCGGTTGGTAAAAACTTCAAGGAGAAGGAGAAAGAAAATGGCTAACGAAACCGATTTTTACGACAAGATATTCAAGGTGCCTGACAGGGTAAGGGAAAAATCTTACGTCAAGAGCAGGGAAGAGTACGACAAACTCTACGCAGAATCGATCAAAGACCCGAATGCATTCTGGGCCAAACTGGCGGAACAGAGGCTGAGCTGGTTCAAAATGTTCGATAAGAGCAAGGTCTCGGACTGGTCTTTTGCCGCTGACAAACTCCACGTGAAATGGTTCGAAGGCGGAAAGATAAATGTCTCCTACAATTGTCTCGACCGTCACCTGGAAACGAAGAAAACGAAAGCCGCCATTATCTTCGAGGGCAATGACCCCAATGACTGGAAGATATATACCTACTTCGATATGTACCGTGAAGTCAACAAGTGCGCCAATGTTCTGAAGAAACTGGGCGTCAAGAAAGGTGACCGCGTTGCCATCTACCTGCCGATGATCCCCGAGCTCGCGATCACCATGCTGGCATGTGCGCGCGTTGGCGCCATCCATGCCATCGTATTCGGCGGGTTCTCTGCCGAAGCCTTGAGAGACCGTGTCAATGACTGCGAATGCTCGCTCCTTATCACGTGCGACGGAAGTTACCGCGGGGCAAAAGCGGTGCCGCAGAAAGAAAGCGCAGACAAGGCGCTTCCTCAGTGCCCGTCAGTCAAGAAGATGATCGTCGTGAAACGCACCGGCATAGAGGTCCCCATGGTCGAGGGCCGCGATCTCTGGTACGAAGAATTAATGGCAGAGGCGGCACCGTACTGCGAGCCGGAGCCGATGGACGCGGAAGACCCGCTGTTCATCCTCTACACATCGGGCTCCACGGGCAAGCCGAAGGGCGCCGTCCACACCCAGGCCGGTTACCTTCTGTATGCATCGATGACGCAGCAGTATGCATTCGACGTTCGCGATGAAGATGTTTTCTGGTGTACGGCCGATATCGGCTGGGTCACCGGCCACAGCTACGTTGTGTACGGCCCGCTCTGCAACGGTTTTTCCAGCATCCTCTTTGAGGGCGTTCCCAACTACCCGGCGTTCGACCGGTTCTGGGCCGTCATCGAGAAATACAATGTCAACAACTTCTACACCGCCCCGACGGTCATCCGCTCCGTTGCGAAGGAAGGCGACGAGCATGTCGATAAGCATGACCTGTCCTCCCTGCGTGTCCTCGGCTCGGTCGGCGAACCGCTGAACCCGGAAGCATGGTGGTGGTTCTACAACAAGATCGGCGCAGGCCGCTGCACGATCGTCGACACCTGGTGGCAGACCGAGAACGGCGGCCACCTGATCCTCCCGCTCCCCGGCGCGATCGACATTAAGCCGGCCAAGGCAATGCAGCCCTTCTTCGGCGTTGTTCCCGGCATCTTCGATGTTGAGTCCGGAAAAGAGATACAGGGCCCCGGAAGCGGTGCGCTGTGCATCAAGAACTGCTGGCCCGGAATGTTCAGGGGCATCTGGAAGAATCCGGACCTCTACAAGGAAAACTATTTTGTCCAGTACCCGGGGACATACTTCTCCGGTGACGGGGCCGAGCGCGACAAAGACGGCGACTACAAGATCACGGGCCGCATCGACGACGTTATCAACGTATCGGGCCACAGGATCGGCACCGCCGAGGTCGAAAGCGCCCTTACACTGCACCCGGATGTCGCCGAGGCAGCCGTCGTCGGTTTCCCGCACGATATCAAGGGCCAGGGCATCTTCGCCTATGTAACGCTGAACAACAATGTCGACAAGACCGACGCATTGAAGAAAGACCTGATCGCCACGGTCCGTAAAGAGATCGGCCCCATCGCGACACCCGACCAGATCCAGTGGGCGGACGGCCTTCCGAAGACACGTTCCGGCAAGATCATGAGGCGCGTCCTGCGTCAGGTTGCGGCAAAGAAATTCGAGGACTTCGGCGATACGTCAACGCTGGCGGAGCCGCATGTTGTCGATGATCTCGTAAATGAAAGGAAGAAACTCGCCTGATTCGCAACACATGTGCCCGGCCGGGAACGTAACCGGCCGGGCGCTCAACAAAGTTCATCTACCGGTCGTACCCCGTATATACGGCCGGCGTCTGCCAAATTGGGGGGGACTGTATCGGCAGCTCCCCTCAATTCTTTTTAACACCTTAAGGCGTGAGGCGTTCCGTGCGACCCCCATCGTCATCCCGGTGCTTGACACCGGGATCCAAGGTCCTGTTTTTATTGCATCTTTTATATCGAAACGTCATGAACGATGAGAACGCTTCATCAAAGGCAAACCCTGGATTCCGGTGTCAGGCACCGGAATGACGACGTGAAACCTGATGGGGTGTTTCGAAAAAAAGGGCCGGATCTTGCCCGGCCCTTTTTTGATTTACCTACCGCCCATTACCCGTTGCCGAGGTTCCTTGACAGCAGCAACATGTTCCTTTCCTTCGCGTGGAGGGTAAAGTGGCAGTGGTTGAGGACCTTGTTCATCGGGAAGTTTTCCTGGAGTATTTCGGCGTTGACGACCCGGATGTTGAGGCGGCGGGCGAGGTCGAGGCAGGCTTCGAGGAGGAGGCGGCCGAGGGTCTTCTGCTGCCATTTGTCCGTTACGATGACGGCGTATTCGGCCTGTCCCGTGTCGCCGCATTTTATGAGACGGGCGATGGCGACAAGTTTGCAGCGCCCCTGCTCGACGGTTTCTGCGACGACCGCGACCTCTTCGTCGGGGTCTATGTCGCAGAAGCGCCGGGCATTATCGGGGGTGGGGCTGAAGGGTGAAAGAAAACGCATCCATAAGGACCTTTCAGAACAGCTCTTGACAAATTCGGTCCACAGGGGAATATCGTCGTGTGTCAGGAGCCTCAAATGTATTCGGCTATCATTGAGCGTGAATGAACGGTCCTTCAGGGCCCGGTTGAGCTCTTCGAGCCTGTTCTTATGCTGTCTTTCGTTATACCCGTACATCTCCGCGAGGACATCTGCCGCGGCCTCCGGTGTTGAAAATACGGGAATCCCTCTGTTCTCCATCTTAATGACCCCCTCCATCATAAATTCCTTGCATGCGACACAGCACAGCACCGGTTTTCCCCTGTAGTCTATATTCGCAAGCGTATCCACGTAAGATTCGAGGATCTCGCCCTGCAGGATGACAAGGATGCTGTTCACATCGGCACTCGCAAGCCCCGTTTCTATGATGTTTCGTGCCTGGTCGGGCCCCATGCTGAAAGAGCAGTCGACCGGGTTGCGGACGTTGAGATAGCCGTCGATGTATGACGAGAGCCGTGTCTTGAGAGACGGTTCGAGTTCGGCGAGCTTCAGCCCGCGGCTGTATATCATGTCGGTCGCCGCGACGCCGAGGGAGCCGGTGTACGTGACGACGAAGACGCCGGGGCCCTTCGGCAGCGGCTGCTTGGAGAAGGCACGGATGAGGCCGAAGAGATGTTCGTTGTCGCGTGCCCGGATAACGCCGCTTTGCCTGAACGCGGCGCTGTTTATGGCGTCGTTCCCTGCCAGGGAGGCCGTGTGCGAGGAGACCGCTTTCTTGCCTTCTTCGGTACGGCCCGTTTTCAGGGCAATGACCGGCCTCAAGGCTGAAACGCGACGGGCCACGTCGACGAAACGGCGCCCGCTCGTCACATCCTCCATGTAGAGGGCTATGACCTTTATGTTTTCGTCCTTTCCCATGAATTCCAGGATATCCGTTTCCGTTATGTCCATCTTGTTGCCGATCGTGGCGATCATGCCGAAGTTGACGATGTTCCGTAAGCCCGTCAGGATCCCCGCGGCATACACGCCGGCCTGGGCAATGAGGCCGACGTTGCCTTTTGCCAGCTCGTCGATGATCCCGATCGATTGGACCATGTTGTGATGCGTATTGATTATGCCCGAGCAATTAGGGCCAAGGAGACGATGGTCGCCGGCTAAGATCAGTGACTTGATGCGGGCCTGGGCCTGCCGCCCCGCTTCTCCGGTCTCTGCGAAGCCTGCTGTCTCGACGACTATGTACGGCACGCCTTTCCGGCAGCACTCCTCGATGGCCGGCGCGGCCCCTTCCGCAGGCACGATGATGATCGCCGCGTCGACGGCCCCGGGGACTTCGCTGATGGACGGGTAGGCCCTAAGGCCCATGATCGTCTTTTTTCCCGGGTTGACCGGATAGATCTTTCCCTGAAAATGATGCGAGAGAAGGTTATGTACGACGTTGTAGCCGAGCTTCCCCCGGGTATCGGTGGCCCCCAGCACCGCGATAGACCCCGGGTAGAACAGCCGCACAAGGTCATCGTGCTTGCGTTCGCGCGAAACCCTGGCGGGAGGCGTGTCAATGAACATCCGGGCATCGACGGCCATACAGCCCGACTCATACAGGAACACCGGGTTTATATCGAGCTCCCGGACCGAAGGGGTGGAAAGCGCGAGGTTGGACACCTTGACAAGGAGCTCCTTCAATGCCTCGATATCGATCTTTTTTCCCCGGTATCCGGCGAGGAGAGAATATCCCTTGATCTCCCGGACCATCTCATCTATCTCGCCGGGCGTTACGGGCAGTACCCTGAATGTCACATCGTTCAGGACCTCGGCGAAGACACCGCCGAGACCGAACATGAGGACCGGGCCAAAGCTTTCATCGCGGGTGAAGCCGACGATGACCTCAAGACCGGGAGCGGCCATTTTCTGTACGGCGGCGCCGACCAGGCCTTCGCCGGCAAAGGCCGAGGTTATCTGACGGTACGCGTTCCGCACGCTGTCGTCGTCTTTGACGTCAAGCTTCACTCCCCCGGCGTCCGTTTTATGGACAACGCTCTTGGAAACGACTTTCAGCACAACGGGGTAACCGAGCCTGCGGGCGGTATCGACCGCGTCATCCTCGGTTTGAGCTACGTCGGCGCCGGTGGTCCTTATGCCGTATGCCTCCAGGATCGCCTTGCTTTCATTTTCAAGAAGGTACGAGCGTGCCTCCGATTGCGCCCTCTGTATGATGTCCGAGGTCACGCTTACGATGCGGGCCGCGGCGGGGCATATGTTGATGTGCGGTTTTATGTCTTTCATGGCCCTGTCGTCCTTACCCTATAATTAACATCCGGGCAAGGATGACGGTATCAGCAGGGAACTGTTTATCGTGTCAGATTGGTGAAGGGGAATTGTGACGGGAAATGTCCGACAGGACAGGGCGTCCTGACGGATACGGCGGGGACTTAAAACCCGATACGCACATTGCCCGGCAGGCCCACACGGATCAGACGATCAGGTTGTTCTTGACCGCGTAAAGGGTAAGCTCGGCATTCTTTTTCATGTCCATCTTTTCGAGTATGCGTGTCCGGTACGTGCTGATGGTCTTCGCGCTGAGGCACAGCTCGTCCGCGACCTCGCTCACGGACTGCCCGGAGGCGAGCATGAGCATTACCTGGTATTCACGGTTCGATAATCTTTCATGGCGGGGTTTCTCGGCGCCCGCATCGAGTTCGAAGGCGAGCTTTTCCGCAAGGGAGACCGTTACATACTTGCCGCCCTTCGAAACCTTCCGGATGGCGTTCATTAATTCCTGGGGGGCGCTTGCCTTGGTCAGGTACCCGGCGGCCCCCGCCCGGAGCATCCGGACGGCGTACTGCTCCTCGGGGTGCATGCTGAGGATCAGCACGGGCAACTTCGGCTGCACGATCTTGATCTCTTCGAGCACCTCGAGCCCGCTCTTGCCGGGCATGGAGATGTCAAGAAGGATGAGATCGAATTTTTTTGCGGCTATCTTCGCGAGGACGTCCTGCCCGCTGTCGGCCTCGTCTTCGACGATCATATCGTCGAGCCCTGCGAGTATCTGCTTTATGCCTTCCCTGACGACCGCATGGTCGTCGGCGACTAAGATGCGTATCATGTTTTTCTCCCGCTTCGGATGGGGATGCGGACACCGACCTTCGTTCCTTTATACGGTTTCCCCGTTATGTCCACGGTGCCGCCCCATGGGTTGACCCTTTCGCGTATCCCGACCAGACCGAAGGATGCCGGGTTATCGATATCTTTTTCCGTTATCCCGATCCCGTTGTCGCTGACATCGAGGCGCAGTTCGTTGCCCTTCTGAAGGAGCCGGACACGAACGTGCGTGGCATGCGCATGGCGGACGATATTCGTCAGCGTCTCCTGGAATATGCGGAAAATGGCCGTTGCCAGGTCTTTTTCAACGATCGATTCCTTAAGGTCGAACCGCGAATCGCACGGAATATGTGTGCGCTCCTGGAATTCTCCCACCTGCCATTCCATTGCCGCTATGAGGCCGAGGTCATCGAGAAGTATCGGCCTTAATTCCGTCGATATCCGGTGGACGCTCTCGATGGTGCTGTCTACGACATTCTTCATACGCTGTATCTTTGCGGTTAGCGCGGGACCGGCCTGCGGTATCGAAACGCTGAGCCACGCAAGGTCCATCTGGAGAGCGGTGAGCGATTGCCCGAGCTCATCATGGATCTCCCGGGCGATCCGGGTGCTTTCCTTTTCCCGCACCGACTGGAGGTGGAGCGACAGGTTGCGGAGCTTTTCACGCGAATTGGCAAGTTCCTGTTCGGCCATTCTCTGGTCCGTTATATCTTCGTACGTGATGACGATCCGTCGCTGTTTGAGCGCCTCACCGATGCGGGCGGACCTCATCCGGCACAGGATGTCCCTGCCGTCCTTGCGCCGGCAATTGAACTCCGAGACGAATGTCCGCTGGTGTTCGAGCGTGCTGTAAAAATGGCTGCCGATCTGCTCCGCTTCTTTCTCATTCCGGTAGAAGAGGGTGACGCTCTTGCCGATCAATTCCTCGGGCTTCCATCCGAAGACCTCTTCCACGGCCGTGTTCGCGAAATTTATCCGCCTGTTCTCGAGGCCGACGACCGCCTGGGGTATGGCATCGAGTATCGAGGCCTTCAGGGCGTCAAATTCCTGCAGGCTCATTTTGGCCGATTTGTATTCGGTTATGTCGATGGAATTGCCGAGGACCGCCTTCTTCCCCTTGAACATTATCGGGACGACCGTCTCCAGTATCCACCGGACCTGGCCGTCTTTTGAGATCAGCCGGTATTCGTAGGGTGAGAACCGCAGCCCTTTGAGCATATGCACTGCGTCGGTGACCGTCCTGTCCCTGTCCTCGGGGTGGACAAGGTCGAGCGGGTCCATGTCCATCATCTCGGTCCGCGAATAGCCTGTATATTCCTGGAGATGGAAGTTCGTGAACTGGAGCCTCTTATCGACGGCAATGTACACCCCGAGCTGAAGATTATTTGCCAGGGTCTTATAGAGCTCGTCCTCTGTCGTATCGAGGGCCGTGCGGTTCGGCGAGGCATCTTTATTCGCCGCCGCTATAGCCTGTATGAGCTTCTTTTTCATTCATAACCTCCGGAATCTGTGTCCGGCGACCTGAGCGATTCACAATTATAAAAGGGTATAATCATACCCGCTGACGACGGCCGCACAACGACTGGCCGTTGAGCCGCCACCTGTGTGGGATTGGTAACTTCGTGGGTTTTTCTCAACGCGGACCGGCGAGGGATATGTATGGTGCGTCTCCCTGATGCCCCGGTAATGTATAATTTTACAACGCCGGTGAAATTATGTCAATGGATAATGGGGTGATAGGCGATGGGCAATAGGCGATGGGCTATAGGAGATAGGTAATGGGTTATGGCTTAGGGGTTACTGGGAGAGGCGGTCGGATAT
>CALMFJ010000037.1 GCA_937862865.1 uncultured Pseudomonadota bacterium
TGAGCATCTTTGCGCCGGCGTCGAGGATCCTGTCGCGGAGCGCCTCAGCGGAGAAACCGCCGAAAACGATCGTATGGACCGCGCCTATTCTTGCGCATGCGAGCATGACGACGGGGAGCTGCCAGATCATCGGAAGATAAATGGCAATCCTGTCACCCTTGCGGACGCCTTTTTTCTTCAGGACGTTTGCAAACTTGGATACCATGGAGAGCATCTGCTTGTAGGTGAGTTTCACTACATCGTCTTCCGGTTCGCCCTGGAAAAGGATAGCAACTTTGTCGCCCTTGCCTTTTTCGACCTGGGCATCGAGACAGTTATAAGCGATATTGGTTTTGCCGCCTATGAACCATTCCACTTCGCCCTTGGCAAAATCTTCCCTGTTGACCTTCAGCCAGGGTTTGAACCAGTGAAGCTCTTTTGCAACCCCGCCCCAAAAGGTTTCGGGATCCTGGATCGACTGTTTCCACATTTTTTCGTATTCGTCGCGGCTCTTTACATACGCCTGATCGACAAATTCCTTTGATGGGGGATACAACCTGGTTTCATCTGTTACGTCTGCCATAACATAACCTCCTTATTGATTTTGGAATAAAGCTGTCCGTATTCAGCCTATTCAGCTTAAGCTACCCGTATTTAGCTTATTGAACAGACTATTTTAAACGGGCAGGTAGACGATGTCAATAAAATTTTGTTAATCTTTTCACAATAGTTGTGACCCAACAAACCGGGCATAGCACCCGGTTTACCATTGCCGGAGAAACCCAAAATAGATTATGATAAGCAAAACAATAAAATATAGAAGGAGGTCATACGCATGATTAAGGACCCGGCAATTAACCAGGCGCTTCAGGCCCTCATTGACGGCAATAAGCGGTTTGCCGCGATGAAGCCGGCACATCCCAACCAGGACAAGGGCCGCAGGGACGAGGTAAAGGGAGGTCAGAAGCCGTTTGCCGTCATTGTCGGATGCTCCGATTCCCGTATCCCGCCTGAGATACTTTTTGACCAGGGGATCGGTGACCTCTTCGTGATCAGGCTCGCGGGAAACATCGTCGATGATACAGCGCTCGGCAGCATAGAGTACGCCGCCGACCATCTCGGGACCCGCCTCATTGTCGTTCTCGGTCATTCGAAGTGCGGCGCGGTCACGGCGACCGCGCAGGGCGGTGAGGCCCACGGGCATATCGGGAGGATCGTTCAGCTCATAATCCCCGCGCTGGAGCGGGCAAAGGGCAAGCCCGGAGACCTCGTCGACAACGCCATCAGGGAAAATGCCCTGCTTGTCACCGCTGCCATCGCCTCGTCGAAACCCATCCTGTCAAAGATGGTCGAAAAAGGCAAGATAGCCGTCGTCCCCCTGTATTACGACATAGATACGGGGGTTGTGGAGTTATTATAAAGACCGTTCCGCGTTCTACGTTCCGCGTTCTACGTTATAATCATTGGAATTATTGGTTTTTAACGTAGAACGTAGAACCCGGAACGTAGAACGTTTCTAGCATCTCCGCTTTTCAAGGTACGGGAACAACCAGAATTTCAAGAACATCCCGATCGCTGCCATGATGAGGCTCAAGATCTGTCCCATGCTGAAGGGGCCGAGGACGTAGCCCAGCTGGACGTCCGGCAGCCGGAAGAACTCACAGAATGTTCTAAAAAAACCGTAGAGTATGAGGAACATCGCGAATACATCCCCGTTCCTCTTCTTTTTGTCCTTATAGAACCAGAGAATAATGAAGAGAACAAGGCCTTCGAAGAACGCCTCGTACAACTGCGAAGGGTGGCGGGGCACGGGCCCCCCTTGCGGGAACACCATTGCCCAGGGAACGGTTGCCGGTTGACCGAACAGTTCCCCGTTTATGAAATTCCCGAGCCTTCCCAGGCAGATGCCGATGGGCGCCGTGGGAATGATTAGATCTGTTGTTGCGCGAAAAGGAAGCCTTTTCCTGATAATAACGATAATTCCGGCAATTAAGGCCCCTGCGAGCCCTCCATGGAAGGACATCCCCCCATGCCAGACCATGAAGACTTCGAGAGGTTTTTGGATATAGAAACTGAAGTTATAGAAAAGGGCGTATCCCAGCCTCGCACCGACAATAAGGCCTATTATAAGGTAGAAGAACAGGTCGTCAACGGCCTCCTTCGTCACGCCGGGCCCGGGGCCCTTGCGCATCTGGTAAACCGTGAGGCCGTACGACGCAAGAAATCCAAGGATATACATCAACCCGTACCACCGCATGGCAAACGGACCGATCGAGAAAATAACAGGGTCTATGTTGGGGAACTGAAGAATGGCTCCTCCTTCGGAGCAGGCGACGGGCTATGGGCAACAGGCTATAGGAACATCTTTTTATTTTTTCCCATTGCCCATCGCCCATCGCCTCGTGCCCGTCTTATATACAATTTTCGTTAATTACCCTCCATATATCCGAGGCTTCCCTGAACACTATGCCGGGGATGCCGTAACCGGCGGCCGCCCTGACGTATTCGGGGATATCATCAATATAGAACACTTCGTGCCGCTCTAAAGCCCTTTTTTCAAATATGATGTCGTATATCCGGCCGTGAGGTTTTTTTGTCCCGACCTCGAATGAAAGTATCCACTCATCAAAATGATGGATTATGGGAAACCTTTCCATTATATAGGAAAAGTGCAGTTCGTTCGTGTTGCTCAAAAGGAAGATCGGGTAACCTCTGCTCTTCAGGTACAGTATGATCTGGCTGACCGCCGGGTCCTCGTCGAATATGTCATTCCAGATGTCTTTGAATTCATCCAGCTCCAGTTCAAGCTTATATTTCTGTTTGAGCTTTTTGAAAAATTCGTGCGTCGGCATCCGGCCCGTCTCGTAATCATTGATCAACCCTCTTTCAAAATCGAACAGGAACCGGAAGATACCATCAGGCGTGCAGCGGTCCTTTACGAGGGAAGTCTCATAGAGCTTGTCGGCGATCTGATGATGTTCAAAGGGAAGGATCACATTCCCGAGATCAAAAACAAAAAGCTTAATCATAGGGAAAGATCTTTACGGGATGAAATGGCTCGTAAAGGGACAGCGGGTCCCTCAAATGCTGCCAGCCGGCGATATGAACGAATCGCCGGTTCGCATATCTTTTTTTGAGGATGCCGATCTTATGGCAGATGAAACTATCCCGTATCACCATTTCCTCATCGTACGAAAAAGCTGTAACGCCTTTCCGAAAATACAGGTCCGCCAGCACTTTCTCTGACGTTCGGGCCTTCTCGTCTGCGCAGAGGTTTGCCGCAACATTCCCCCTGTCAATCAGTTCATCGACCCGGCGGAGCTTCAACAACGAGAAGAGGTCCATGTCGACCGGATAAACGGCCGTATCGTGCTGCCTGCAATACTCTTCGGCAACGGTGAATTCCGAAGGCATGTCGATGAACGAATAAAGGCCGCTGATGGTGCGGCCGTGCAGCCGGTCAAGGCAGCCGCATATGCCGCCGAGCCTTTCCCGGTACATATCCCCGGTTGATCGCCGAAACTCCAGGGAATACCGGGATACCTCGACGGTGATCACGTCGGGCTGTATCTTTTCGAGCAATGTACTCAGGATATCCGGGTTGCGTTCATCGCGGTGAATAACCCCGATCATGAAAAAATCACCGCGATACTCAATGTCGGCATGTGCCATGGTAAAATTAACGCATGGACCTTCAGCCTGTTTCAAGAAAAAATGATCCTGATCATGGTTTTTTCACTTTTTCTGTTGTTAATTGCGGGGATGTATAATAGAATTAGCTCCTGTTATACGAATGAAATCATTGATTAAAACAGCGTTTTTTCTTTTCTGCGCCCTCATTGCCGTCCATGCATCGGCGGATATGATCATAGGCGGCGATGTCACGCACACCGTGGCAAAAGGGGAGAACCTGTACCGGGTCGGCGCAAAATACGGGGTCTACTGGAAAACGGTTGCTAAAATGAACGGGCTTAATGAAAAAGATCCCCTTGTCGAAGGCACGGTCCTCAAGCTCAATACACGGAAGATAGTGCCGCGGGTTATAGACAACGGCATCATCGTGAACATCCCCGACAGGACCCTGTATTTCTTCCGGGACAAACAGGTGATGGCGCTTCCCGTCGGCCTGGGCGCGGCATACAAGAACGAATACAGCGACTGGAAAACCCCCGAAGGCAAGTTCAAGATCGTAAGCAAGCGAAAAGACCCCACATGGTACGTCCCGGAGTCGATACAGATAGAATATGCCTTGAAGGGAAAACCTGTAAACGAGTCAGTCCCGCCGGGGCCAAAGAACCCTCTGGGTAAATACGCGATAAAGACATCGCTGCCGGCCGTCCTCATCCACGAGACCATCTGGCCGGGAAGCGTCTATCGCTACATGAGCCATGGATGCATCCGGATGCTCCGTGAACATATCGAACAATTGTTCCCCCTTGTCGAGGTCAACATGCAGGGGGAGATCATCTACGAACCGGTCAAGGTCGCCCTGACGGAGGACGGAAGGACATTCGTCGAGATACGGACCGATATCTACAGAAGGCATAAATCGCTGAAAACGTACACCGCGAAACTGATCGAGGCGCGGGGCATATCCGACAAGGTTGACTGGCAGAAGATCGACAGGCTCATCAAAGAAGAAACGGGCATTGCCGAGGATGTCAGCCTTGGCAGGCCTGCAAAAGCACCCTCAGCGCCCGGGAGCACATCCGCCGGACCCGGGTTCACAGATCGTATAGTCGATTATTTCAAGGCCAAATTCAGGAAGACCGGCCAGGCAGCAAGCACGCAGAAATTCTAAATACAGTAAATAGCGAACGGCAAGCAGTGAGAACTGTTTCCATCGATTGTCCACTGTTCAGGCCTTACTGTTTACCGTTCACTATTTACTATCGGGTCCCAGAACGTCCGGTCAAGCCTCGCCACAAAGGCCTCGGGCTGCTTCCCCTCATTGAATACCTGCGCATACATCGTGGGGGCCGAGCCGGGTTCCAATCGTATCACCCAGGACGCGAGCGTCCGGATGCTCGACCCTTTGCGGGGGCCCCTCATCACCGCCCCCGGTCCTCCCGAATTACGGTCACGGCTCATGGCGATAAAATCGTCAAAAGTATGCGCCCGGTTAAGCCCGCCGATCAACAGGTTAATCCTCTTGAGGCGTACCACGCTTTCGCGGCTTATCTTTTCGTTCGCATCGGCAAGGCTTGCGGACGTGTAGTGATTCGTGAAGGCAAGAACACCGTTGTCCTTTACGGTGATCGCGACCTGGCCCCGCGGGGCCACTTCGACTGACATGATCCGGGTCGAATCGGCAATGATGTATATCGCCGGATGCGTCTTCCGGAAAAGGTCCTTCTCTCTTTCCAGCGAATCCACGGAATCAAAGGTCTCGAGAATCCTTTGTGTTACGTCTTCGGTGGCGACGTGCCGCTTGCTGCGCTGCACACTGTTCGCGGAGGCGTTGACTACGACAAGCCCTTTCTCATTGACCGCTGCAACGACATACCCGTCCGCCTCGATATCGAGGATGCCGAGGAAACGGAACCCCTTCGCCGGAAAAACGAGCCCGAGGCGCGTATGGAGAGATGACCTGTTGTCCCGGTTCTTTCCCACGATGACCCCCCTACCGGCAACGACGTCCCCGGCGGAGGCCCAGATAGTGCATGCATCGCTAAATGCAATTGAGGAGAAAAGAAACGCTGCGCAGAAAATAAGACCCGTAAAGGCCCGAGGTGCCCTCATACGCCCCCTTGATCCGGGAAGTATAACATAAAAACCGGCTAGGGGCGATAGGCGATGGGGGG
>CALMFJ010000038.1 GCA_937862865.1 uncultured Pseudomonadota bacterium
GCGCGAGAAAACCAGGGTTGCCGCCGAGGAGGATGTCTGTGCCGCGGCCTGCCATGTTCGTGGAGATCGTGACGGCCCTGGAGCGTCCCGCCTGCGCAACGACCTCGGCCTCTCTTTCGTGGTTCTTCGCGTTGAGGACATTGTGCGGGATGCCTTTTCGCTTGAGCATCTCGGATACCCGCTCCGATTTCTCGATGGAGAGCGTACCGACGAGCACGGGTTTCCCCGCTTTATGCAGCTCTTCTATCTCTTTTATGGCGGCGCGGAATTTTTCCTTTTCCGTCCGGTAGACTACGTCGGCAAAGTTGGTGCGTATGAGCTGCCTGTTTGTCGGGATGACCATGACATCGAGATTGTAGATCTTCTTGAACTCGATCGCCTCAGTGTCGGCCGTACCTGTCATACCGGCCAGTTTTTTGTACATCCGGAAGTAATTCTGGAACGTGACCGTGGCGAGCGTCTGATTCTCCCGCTCTATCTTCACGTTCTCTTTCGCCTCGAGCGCCTGGTGCAGTCCTTCACTGTAGCGCCTTCCCGGCATCAGCCTTCCCGTGAACTCATCGACAATAATGACCTGACCGTCTTTGACGATGTAATCGACGTCCCGCGCAAAAAGCTGATGGGCCCGTAAAGCCTGGTTGATATGGTGCAGGAAATCGACATACCGGGGGTCGTAGAGGTTCTCGATATTGAGGAGCTTCTCAAGCCGCGCCACGCCTTCTTCGGTAAGGTAGGCGCTGCGGGCCTTCTCGTCGATCTTAAAATCGACTTCCTTCTTAAGCTGGGGTATCAGCTTGTTTATCCTGTAATATTTGTCGGTCGATTCTTCGGCGGGGCCGGAAATGATAAGAGGGGTCCTCGCTTCATCGATCAATATGCTGTCGACCTCGTCCACGATGGAGTAATTGAACTCCCTCTGGACACAGTCTTCGAGATCGTAGTGCATATTGTCGCGCAAATAATCGAAACCGAACTCATTGTTCGTCCCGTAGGTCACATCGCACGCATACGCCTCCCGGCGTTCATTGTCATCGAGGTCATGGAGAATGACCCCGACGGTAAGGCCGAGGAATGTATAGACGGGCCCCATCCATTCGGCATCCCTTTTGGCGAGGTAATCATTTACCGTCACGACGTGGACCCCCCGGCCGGTCAGGGCGTTGAGGTAGACGGGCAGGGTGGCGACGAGCGTCTTGCCTTCACCGGTTGCCATTTCAGCGATCTTGCCCTCGTGAAGGACGATCCCCCCGATGAACTGGACATCGAAATGGCGCATTCCGATCGTACGCCAGGCAGCTTCCCGTGTTACGGCAAATGCCTCAGGCAGGAGCGAATCGAGTTCTTCCCCGTTTGCTATCCTGTCTTTGAAATGGGGCGTCATGGCCTTCAGCTCATCATCGCTCAAAGCCTTCATTTTGTCTTCGAATTCGTTGGCCCTGTCGACAATCGGCTGGATCCGCTTGAGTTCGCGTTCGTTCTTTGTTCCGACGATCTTTTTTATGAGATTTCCGATCATGTGTCACTACCTTCGGCAAAAAACCTCAGCTCAGGTCGTCCCTTGAAAAGGTTTTCCTGAGCTGGCCGATTTTCTTCCGGAATTGTTGATTAGTCTCTTAATGTGGCGACGATCCTTTCGGGGTGGAGGAGGATGCTCAGTGCGTCATTGACATCTTTTACAAAAAAGTCGGCCTCTTTAAGGAGGTCCTTCGAACAGCCTTCTTCACCGATGACCCCGATCCCGAGTGAAGCCTCCTTGAGCATGAGCACGTCGTTTGAACCGTTGCCGATCGCAACTATCTTTTCGGGCCCCAGTTCCTTGATGATCTTGGCCTTTTCCTGAGAGCTCGATTCTTTCCCGACCTTGATAATGCTGAAGCCGATGGTATTTCCTTCACTGTCTATGTTCCCATACGTGTCGGATGTAATGATAAACACCTTTATATAACGGGACACCCTTTCGAGCATCTCTTTGACGCTTTCTTTCATTTTGCCGTCAAATGCGCAGGTCCCGTTGTAGTCGATAACGAGGTACTCGATATCGAGGTCTCCCCATCCGGGAACGGAAACACTTATCATAAATCGCCTCCTTGGTAGACTTTCGCATACAATTGTAGCATATATTGATGCAATTAGAACTATTATTTTGCCTCTCTAAACGATATTCCTCACTGATTTTCTCTTGATTTTTTGCAACCTACGGTTTAAAAGCAAGGTGTTCAAAAATGAAGCACCAGGAGAAGGCAACGATGGGCCAACGGGAAAAATGGAATGTTGAATGCGTTATTTACGATTGTGACGGGGTACTATTTGACTCTTTTGATGCTAACCGGCGCCTGTATAATGCCATCGCCGAAGGAGGAGGCAGGCCTTCTCTTGATGACGATGAGCTCAGGTACTGCCACACCCACACCGTCTTCGAGTCGATCGCCCATATATTCCGCAACGATGCCGCTGCCGAAGAGAAGGGGGCGCGCTTCTTCAAGGACCATATCGATTTCAGGGATTTTATCGTCTATCTCGAAATGGAGCCCCATCTCAAAGAAGCACTCGATATCCTGAAGAAAAGGGGCATTCATACGGCAATCAGCACGAACCGGACAACGTCCATGAGGCATATCATGACGCGGTACGCCCTGTGGGACCTCTTCGACATCGTGGTGACCGCAGAGCATCAGGTGAAGCGTGATTGGGACGAACACGATGACGGAAGGGAGATAGTGCAGGCGCGATCAAAGCCGGACCCTGACGGCGTCTATAAGATATTACAGACTTTGAACGTCAGGCCGGAGGCCGCGCTCTATATCGGTGATTCCGAGGTAGACATGGGTACCGCCCGGTCGGCGGGCATCAGGTTCGTCGCCTACAAGAACAGCTCAATGCCGGCGGATGCCGTTATTGACGACCACCTGGCCCTGCTTGATTTTCTCTCGGACGGATAGCGTCCTGCGCGGGTTCTTTCCGGAAATGAAGTATCAGTGAATAGATAGGGCCTGATATGGCGTACGCCGATGTCGCAACGAAAAGGCTTATCTGGTATTCGGTGAGAATGATAACAAGGGCCACGATGACGCCCACGGTCGACATGAACGGCCGCGCCCTTAAGAAGCCCATGTCCTTGAAGCTGATATACTGGAATTTGCTGACCATGAGGAGCGCAAGGCAGTAGATGACGATCGGCATAATGATCGTCTTGAGGCCGCCCATCCCATAGCCCATCCACGAAGAGAAAAGAACGATGCCTGCGATCGTGGTCGCTCCGGCCGGTATCGGCAGACCGAGAAAATGCTTTTTCTGGACTGTGTCGACCTGGATGTTAAACCTCGCGAGCCTTAAAGCCCCGCATGCCACGAAGAGGAACGCCGCCAGCCAGCCGAACTTGCCGTAACTCTTCAATGCCCACGTATAGGCGAGAACAGCAGGTGCAACACCGAATGCAATCACATCGGAAAGAGAGTCGTATTCGACACCAAAACGGCTTGTGGACCGGGTCATCCGTGCGACGCGGCCATCGAGCATATCAAATATGGCTGAGATAAATATGGCTATCGCCGCATACGTAAAACGCCTGTCCATGGACGCAATGATCGCATAGAAACCGCATAGAAGGCTCAGAGAGGTCAAAAAGTTGGGCAAGAGGTACATACCTTTTCTCGTTTTGCCTTTCTTCTTTTTCATGTAATTCATTGCACCCCCTTCTTATGCGCAAGGATGGTCTTACCAGCCTTAACCCTTGAATGTAAGCTTACCACAGGTTCGTACCCTTTGTGGAAATAAATGTCCACCCGTGACCCAAAGGCAATTATGCCGACTGCCTGCCCGCGGTCAACACGCTGGTCGACCCGGACGTAGGGGATGATGCGGCGGGCCAGAAAACCCGCTATCTGGACGATAAGGATGCGCTCCCCTTCATTTTCGAACAGGATATAGTTCTTTTCGTTCCCTATGTCGCTATCCTTGCCGAATGCCATGCCAAAGTTGCCTGCGACACGCTTCATGGCCATGACCTGCCCCGGGCAGGGCGCGCGATTGACATGAACGTCTGCCGGCGACATAAAAATTGCGATCCGGGTCACGCTGCCGCCGAAGAATTCCGGTTCATTGACCTCGCTTATGTCGAGGACCCTGCCATCAGCCGGAGAGATCAGCGAATTGTCGTCTGCATCCGAATGGCGCGACGGGTTACGAAAAAAATAGAGGCAAAAAAGCGCAAAACAGAAGACGAAGATTGAAAGGTAATAAAAATTGCCGACGATCAGGACCGCGGTTAGAACAAGGGAAGGGACGATGATCCTCAGTCCCTCCCTTGCAATAAACGGCTCTTTCAATCTTTTCTCCCGATCCAGCCCATCATCGAGCGGAGCTTTTTGCCCACCTGCTCAATGAGGTGTTCCCCGTCGATCCTTTTTACCGCGTTGTAAACGGGCCTTCCGGCCATGTTCTCGAGGATCCATTCGCGGGCAAATTCCCCCGACTGTATCTCGTCGAGGATCGCCCTCATCTCTTCGCGGGCCTCCTCGTCGATGACCCGCCTTCCCCGTGTCATGTCGCCGTATTCCGCCGTATCACTGATCGAGTATCTCATGTAGGAGATGCCGCCCTCATACATCAGGTCAACGATGAGCTTCAATTCGTGGAGGCATTCGAAGTAGGCGATCTCCGGCTGATAGCCCGCCTCGACGAGGGTATCGAAACCGGCGCGGACGAGTTCGGATGCGCCTCCGCAAAGAACGGCCTGTTCGCCGAAGAGGTCCGTTTCGGTCTCCTCTTCAAACGACGTTTCGATGACACCTGCCCTGGTTGCGCCGATGCCTTTCGCGTAGGCCAGCGCGGTCTGTTTCGCCTTCTTGGTATAGTTCTGGTAAATAGCAATGAGGGAGGGTACGCCGGCGCCGCGCTCGAATTCCCTGCGTACGAGATGGCCGGGGCCTTTCGGCGCGATCATGACGACATCGATGTCCGCCGGGGGCACGATCTGGTTGTAATGGATATTGAAACCATGGGAAAAAACGAGGGTCTTGCCTTTTTTCAAGCCGGCCTTGATCTCGTTCTTGTAGAGCTCGGCCTGGAGATTGTCCTGGGCGAGTATCTGGATCACGTCGGCGTCCTTGGCCGCTTTTGCCGCACTTACCGGCTTGAAGCCGTGTTTCACGGCAAGCTTGTAATTGGGGGTGCCTTCGAGCTCCGCGACGATGACATCGACACCGCTGTCGCGCAGGTTCTGCGCCTGGGCGTGCCCCTGGCTGCCATACCCGACTATGGCGACCTTGCGATCCTTGAATACCTTCAGATCCGCATCTTTGTCGTAATAGATATTAGCCATTTGATTCCTCCTTCATTTCAGTTTTTTCTTTTATCTTCAACATTCTTTCGCCCCTCGCCATAGCTATCGGGCCGGTCCGTACAAGTTCCTTGATGCCAAGCGGTTTGATAAGGTTGAGAAAGGCCCCGAGCTTATCCTCGTCGCCCGTGATCATGACCGTGTAGGTGCGGCTGGACACGTCGATGACCTTACCGCGGAATATTTCTACTATCCTCAGTATCTCTGCCCGCGTCTTCTCCTCGGCATTCACCTTGACGAGTATCATTTCTCGCGAGACGTAGTCTATATCTTTGAAATCGACAACCTTGATAACGTTGATAAGCTTATTGAGCTGCTTGAGGATCTGCTCCAGGATGGCGTCGTTGCCGGTGGTCACGATGGTCATGGTCGAGATTGTCGGATCGAGGCTCTCCGCCACGCAGAGGCTCTCTATATTGAAACCCCTGCCGCTGAAAAGGCCTGCAATACGCGATAGGACACCGAACTCGTTCTCAACAAGAAGCGAAATGGTATGTCTCAATTTTCCTCCTAAACAAGAAGCATCTCTTTCAAGGATGCGCCGGCGGGAACCATCGGATATACGCATTCATCCGGGCTCACATGAACGTCGATAAATGTGGGACGGTTGTTCTTGAAGGCCTGTTTCAAAATTCGGTCGACATCTTTTTCTTCGTTTATCCTCAAGCCCACGGCACCGTACGCCTCGGCCACCTTGACAAAATCGGGTGAGTGAAGATGGGTCCAGGTATACCGCTTTTCATAGAACAGTTCCTGCCACTGCCTGACCATGCCGAGAAAGCCGTTGTTGAGGATCACGACCTTGACGGGCAGACTGTACTGGACCGCGGTCGCCAGTTCCTGGATGTTCATCTGAATGCTGCCGTCGCCGGCTATGTCAATGACGAGGGACCCGGGGAAGGCGACCTGTGCCCCGATTGCCGCCGGAAAGCCGTAGCCCATCGTGCCGAGGCCTCCCGACGTGAGGCATGTCCTGGGCTTTAAGAATTTGAAGAACTGGGCGGTCCACATCTGGTTCTGGCCGACCTCTGTCGTGATGATGGCCTTGCCCTTTGTCAGCCCGAAGACCCGCTCGATAACGTACTGGGGCTTGAGCGTACTATTCTTCTGGTAGGTCAGCGGATAATTCTTTTTCCATTGTTTTATCTTCTCGATCCATTCCGCTACGTTGTGATGGTGCTGTTTGTAGGTGTCCTTTTCATCCTCGACGATCTTCAGCATGTGCATCAGGACATTGCGGGTGTCCCCCACTATGGGGATGTCGACCTTTATGTTCTTACTGATCGATGTCGGGTCTATGTCGACATGTATGATCTTTGCGTGCGGTGCGAATTCATCTGTCTTGCCGGTTGCCCGGTCGTCGAACCGTGCGCCCATCGCTATGATCAGGTCCGATTCGGTTATCGCCATGTTTGCGGCATAGGTCCCATGCATGCCGAGCATGCCGAGGAACAACGGATGGTCTCCCGGGATTCCCCCGAGCCCCATCAGGGTGTTTGTGACCGGTATGGACAGGACTTCCGCCAACCTGGTCAATTCGATTGAAGCGTTCGATGATATGACGCCGCCGCCCGTGTAAAGGACGGGCCTCTTTGCGTGGAGTATCAGCCGCATCGCTTTCTTTATCTGGCCGGAATGGCCGATGTATGTCGGTTGATAGCTGCGGATGTGGACCCTCTCAGGATATTTGAAATCATGCAGGGCTGACGACACATCTTTCGGGATGTCCACGAGGACGGGCCCCGGCCTTCCCGATTCGGCGATATGAAAAGCCTCCTTGATTATCCGGGCCAGGTCTTTCACGTCCCTGACGAGATAACTGTGTTTTGTGCACGGCCGGGTTATCCCGACTATGTCGGCCTCCTGGAAGGCATCGTTCCCGATGAGCATCGTATTGACCTGGCACGAGAAGACGACCATGGGTATGGAGTCCATGTAGGCCGTCGCAATGCCCGTGACCGTGTTCGTCGCGCCGGGGCCTGATGTGACGAGAGCGACGCCCACCTTTCCCGAGGCGCGTGCATACCCGTCGGCGGCGTGGACCGCGGCCTGTTCATGACGGACCACAACCTGCCGTATCTGGCTTATATCAGTGAGGGCGTCCGTGATGTTGAGCGTCGCACCCCCCGGATAGCAGAATATCGTATCGATGCCCTGGGCCTTCAATGATTCGACGAAGATCTGTGCACCCGTTCTTTTCAATGTTTCTCCTTTCGCTGTATCGAATCAGCGAGACTTTCCATAAGGTCTTTAAAATAGAGCTTTTTTTTCTTCAGAATTTTAATTTCCCGCTCCTCGGCCTCGGTCAGATAGGATTTTTTGAGGAGCATCTGGATGCGCCGGTCCAGCGTTGCATGCTGCCCCCTGTACTGGTTGTATATCTCCTGCGCATTTTCGGCCTCGTCCATAGGAATAATGAAGGATATGGTATAAAAATTATTGAATAATGTCAAATATTCCTTGGACATATGACGTAAGGGGGATTAAGTGAAACCCTGCGCCCCGACATCGGGGGCCGGGGTGCAGGGAAAGTGACCGTATCGCGGGCTATTTCGGGGGCGGATTGTCTTTGATCGTCTTCGTATCGTCTACGAACTGTTTTAGTTTCTGGGCCCAGAACTTGAATGCTTCCTGGGCTGACCCCCACTTGCTGAACCTTTCGGTGAACCCGGCGGACCTGTCGTCGACAGCGACCGCAATGACCTCGTTGGTCATACTGTCCAGGGCCATAACTTCCATGCTGGTCGCGCCGGACCCCGACCACGAACCGCCGGCGCCTTTTTTAACGAAGCTCAGGGCAAGGCCGACGGGAATGATCGATGTAACGGTGCTGACGCCCGGCTTGCTCTGCTTGAGGCCTGTTATGGCGAAACGGACCCTGGCGACGTCCGGGGCCGGCTCCGCGACGAATTTCGATTTGTCCGGAAAGGCCGCGATGACCTCTTTGTTAAGGCCGTCTGCCAGGTCTTTCATGTCCTGCGGGTCGATCCCTTTGTATGAATCGTCGGCGAGAAAGAAAATAACGCTGTCCAGCATGATCCGGTTGTACTTCGTGAAGTCTGTTCCCGGCTTCAGCCAGCGCTGTTTTACCCCGTCTTTCGGGCCCGCCTGCAGCTTGTCATAATACCCGTCGAGAAAACCGGAATATTTCTTTGGTTCATCCGCCGCATACCCTGCCGATACGGCAAACAGGATAACCAGCGCCAGAGCAACGAACTGTATCGTCTTTTTCATCTCTCCTCCTTTGAGCGTTCAGAGATATCCAACCCCGGCCTTAAAGTGATGACCGGGCTGATTGCATGGATGCTATGTTCTGATTCTATAGAATACGTATAATTTTTTCCAGCCTTTCCGTGCCCTAACAGGGGCCTCAATACGTAACTATTCATAAATATTGATATTTGAGATATATATCCGGAAAGGCGTACAAAGAAATATTGAAAAATGTCACGTATTGGCATATATAAGTTCCTGTATTTTTAAAGTGTTTCGACCATAGGAAGAACCAGCATGAAATTGAGACTGACAATACTTATTATTCTTGCCGGGATCCTTTTTTTCTTTAACCTGGGAGCTACGTCCTTATGGGACCCCGATGAACCGCGGCAGGCCATCATGGCCCGCGAGATGTTGGACCGCGGGGACTATATCCGGCCCTATCTCAACGGCGTGCCCTATCTCGAAAAACCGCCGTTTTATTCGTGGATGATCATGGCCGCCGCAAAGGTCTCGGGGACCCTCGATGAGTTCTCATCCCGTGCGCCTTCTGCCGTGTCTGCGCTCCTTCTCGTGGTCATCACGTTCCTCCTCGGGTGCAGGCTCGGCGATGACCGGGCGGGATTTCTGGCGGGGCTCGTTCTGGCAACGAATTACCAGTTCCTTTCAAATGCCCGGGAATCCGTTATGGACATGACCTTCGCGTTCTTCATAGGTCTTTCGATTTACTTCTTGTATGTATCACTGGAGAAGGATAAACGCTTTGCGTTCGTCCTGTCGTTTATCCCGGGTGCCTTCGCGGTCCTGACAAAAGGACCGGCAGGCCTCGCCATCCCGGCCGGCGCCGCCTTCTTCCTTATTATCTTTAAAAAGCAGTTCAAACGCTATATCCTGCATCTCGTTCTCGGCTGCATCCTTGCTTCCGCGATCGCCTCGATCTGGTTCATAATGGCGGGGGACGCCTATATCAGGGAATTCATCTTTCATCAGAACCTGACGCGCTATACGAACGCGTTCGATCACCTTGAGTCGCCCTGGTACTACTTCCACAAGCTCTTTTTCAACTTCATGCCGTGGAGCCTGCTCCTGCCTTTCGCGCTGTACGGCGCTTTCAGGCGGCGCTATACACTTCCCCTTGTGTGGTTTATCCTGATCTTTCTTTTCTTCGAATTCTCCCAGAGCAAAAGGGCCATCTATCTTCTTTCCGCCTATCCGGCCCTCGCACTGATAACGGGGCTTTACCTGCGTGATTCCTGGGAATCACTGGTAACGAAGAGATGGACGAACATCCTGCTCAGGATCTTTGCATGCCTCCTGATATGCCTGCCCCTTGCTGCGATCGTTGCGATCAACATTCTGCCGAAGGAGGATGTCGCGGTCTTCAGGGAAGGGCCCTGGTCGCTCTATGTGTATCTCGCCATTCTTCTTTTCGCGGGCATCGGGTTCCTGGCGGCGCTCTTCAGGAAGCGGCACGATTTTGCGATTTCCTGCTGTCTGTTCTTCATGGTGTTCGCCGGTTTCTTTTACAGCGCGTATTATATGCCGCTCGTCGACAGGACCTCTAAATCGCTCACGCTGATCACGGACCCGCTCGGCGAGTACAAGCGGACCAAAAAGATATATACGTTCGGTTTTAATTCTGCCGGCATCATATTCTACATCGGTAAACCGGTAACGATGCTGCGCGATATTAAAGAGATAAATCCCAATGAAAATGATATACTACTCATTGTCGAAGAAAAACCGACCAGGCATTTAAGGGATGTGCTCGAGAAGTCCTTCGTACCCGTTAAAAAAGTTCGGTACGAAAAGGACGAGTATATATTTTACGTGAGGAGAAATGGCTGATAAACCGTACATTTCCGTGCTTGTTCCCGTTCTGAACGAAGAAGAGTCGCTGCCGGAGCTCCATACGAGGCTGCAGGCCGCACTTCAGGGGATACATAAGTCATACGAGATCATATACATAAATGACGGAAGCACCGACCGGACCGAACAGATCCTCGAGACCTTTCACGGGGAGGATGCCCGCGTGAAGGTGATAGAGTTCAACAGGAACTACGGCCAGCATATGGCCCTTTTCGCCGGGTTCGATTATGCCGCCGGGGAGATCGTTGTCACGATCGATGCGGACCTCCAGAACCCTCCTGAAGAGATCCCGAGGCTGGTCGCGAAGGCCGAAGAAGGATATGAGGTCGTGGCCACCTACAGAAAGAACAGGAGAGATTCCCTCTTCCGGAAACTTCCATCCTATGTCGTTAACAGGATAACAGCCAGACTCGTCGGGGTGCGCCTGAGGGATTACGGGTGCATGCTGCGTGCATACCGGCGCAACATCGTCGATTACATGAACATGTGCCCGGAATCGTCGAGCTTTATCCCGGCACTGGCGAATACGTTCGCGAAAAAGATAACGGAGATAGAGGTGGGCCACGAGGAGCGCAAGAAGGGAACGTCCAAATACAGCCCGTTCAAGCTCTTCAGGCTCAATTTCGATCTGATGACAAACTTTTCCCTCCTGCCCATCCAGTTCATCAGCATGCTCGGGGTGGTCATCGCTTTTATCGGGCTTGCTTTCGCAATATTCCTCATGGTCCGAAGGGTTGTTATAGGGCCCGAGGGCGAAGGCACGTTCACGCTCATCGGCATCCTTTTCTTTTTCATCGGCATCCAGATATTCGCGCTCGGTGTGATCGGCGAATATATCGGAAGGATCTACCAGGAAGTCAGGCGGCGTCCGCGATATATCATAAAGAAGGAATATATGTGAGAGCGGTCGTATTCGCATATCAGGAGGTCGGCTTTGTCTGTCTTGAAGCTCTCCTCGAGGCCGGTGTCGAGGTTGGCTGCCTCTTCACCCACGAAGACGACCCGGATGAAGAGATATGGTTCCGGACACCGGCGGCGCTGGCCGGGCAGCACGGGATCCCTGTGTTTACACCCGAGAACATCAAAGATGAAAAATGGACGGAGGCCGTTCGGGACCTCCGGCCGGACGTGATCTTCTCTTTCTACTACAGGAAGATGATCCCGAACTCCATACTCGAGATACCGCCTGTCGGTGCTTTCAACCTGCACGGTTCCCTTCTGCCCCAATACCGGGGACGCTGCCCTGTGAACTGGGTCATTATAGCGGGCGAGGAAAAGACGGGTGTCACACTGCACTCCATGGTCGAGAAGCCCGATGCCGGTGATATCGTCGCGCAAAGGGAAGTTACGATAGGGTTCGATGATGATGTCCTGTCCGTGTATGGCAAGCTCGTTGAAGCGGCCGGCTCTCTTATGCGCGATATCCTCCCGAAAATGAAGGACAGGACCTTTACGCGGTCGCCACAGACGGGGCCTTCATCGTATTTCGGGGGCCGCAAGCCCGAGGACGGGCTGATCGACTGGGGCCGGGATGCCATGACGATATACAACCTCACCCGCGCGGTGACACATCCGTATCCCGGCGCGTTCACGTATCTCGACGGCAGGAAGCTGTTCATCTGGAAGGCGTATCCCGTGGAGTCCTCTGCGGACGCACCGCCGGGGATGGTAATTTCGGAAGACCCTTTGCTGGTCAACGCGGCATCCGGGGCACTGCAGCTCATTTCCTTGCAGGTCGAAGGGGAAAGCGAAACGGACGCTGCCGGCTTCGTATTGTCCCATACTTTAAAAAACACTATCTTAGGAGGTCATCCTTGAGGCTTTTGGTGCTTGGAGTGAACGGATTTATCGGCAACGCCCTTGCCGAACGCGTGCTCAACGAAACAGACTGGGAAGTTTACGGGCTCGACATCAGGGCTGACAAACTTGGGGAATGTCTCGGTCATGAACGTTTCCACTATGTCGAAGGTGACATATCGATCAACAGGGAATGGATCGAATACCACGTCAAAAAGTGCGATGTTGTTATGCCGCTCGTCGCTATCGCCACGCCCATGACATATGTCAGGGAGCCTCTCAAGGTCTTTGAGCTCGACTTCGAGGAAAACCTCAAGGTCGTCCGGCTGTGCGTCAAGTACGGGAAAAGGCTCCTTTTCCCCTCCACGTCGGAAGTCTACGGCATGTGCCCCGATGCCGAGTTCAGGGAAGACGCAAGCCCGCTCGTGCTCGGCCCGATCAACAAGCAGCGCTGGATATACAGCGCGTCGAAGCAGCTCCTCGACCGGGTCATCTGGGCATACGGTTTCCAGCACGGGCTGAAGTTCACGCTTTTCAGGCCTTTTAACTGGATAGGCCCGAAGCTTGACGAATTGTGGACCGACCCGGAAAAGGAAGGAAGTTCGCGTGTTGTCACGCAGTTCATCAGCAGCCTTTTTCTCGGCGAGCCGATCCGTCTCGTTGACGGCGGACTTCAGAAGAGGTGCTTCACGTATATCGACGACGGCATCGAGTGCCTGATGAAGATCGTCGAGAACAAGGACGACAGGCTCAACGGACAGATCTTCAATATCGGGAACCCGAGGAATGAAGCAACGGTCAAAGAGCTTGCCACGAAATTGAAAACCATGTTCACGAGCGATCCCCGGACGGAACATTTTACAAAGCATTCCGAGATAATAGAGGTCTTTTCGCAGGATTTCTACGGTGAAGGCTATCAGGACATCGACCGGAGAGTGCCGTCGGTCGCAAAGGCGAAAGAGCTTATCGGCTGGGAGCCGAAGGTCGATCTCGATACGGCGCTCGGCAAAACCCTGGACTATTATCTTGCAACGAGCCTTCCCCAGACCGGCCGGTAAATGATCGGTATGGACCGGACAATTGGCATAAAAGTGGATGTCGATACGTTTGTCGGCATGCGCAACGGGGTGCCGGTCCTCCTCGACGTATTCCGGGACAGCACCGTCAGGGCGAGCTT
This sequence comes from uncultured Pseudomonadota bacterium, assembly GCA_937862865.1. GTDB lineage: Bacteria > Desulfobacterota > Syntrophorhabdia > Syntrophorhabdales > Syntrophorhabdaceae > Delta-02. Next base: position 13,398 of record CALMFJ010000038.1, read on the forward strand.
CTTCGTCCCGATGGGCAGGGACAACACGGGCAGGACGGTGAAGCGCGTCTTTACCCGGAAGGGCTTCCTCAAGAAAACGGGACGGGTGGGCGTTCTGAGCACGTACGGCGTCAAAACGCTCATGTACGGGATTGTCCTGCCGGGGCCCCGGATGGCGCGAAAGAACGCCGGGCTCATCCGGCAGATTCTGGAGGAAGGCCACGAACTCGGCATCCACGGGTACGATCATGTCAGATGGCACGATTCGATCAAGCGTTTCAATGAACAGGAAACACGCGGCGAAATAGAAAAGCTCCTCTCCGCATACCGCGAAATCACGGGTGTGGACACGCGTTCGTTCGCCGCGCCCGGATGGATGATAAACCCGTTCGCCCTGGAGATATTCACCGACAAGGGCCTGGTGTACAGCTCGGACACCCGCGGGGCGTCCCCCTTTTTTCCTGAAATGTCCGGGAAAACATTCCCCATACTGCAAATCCCCACAACTCTCCCGACCCTCGACGAGGTGATCGGTATCGTCAGCACCGATGAAAAGGTGCTCGTCGACCATTACCTTGGCCTGCTCACGGACGGCATCAATATTTTAACCGTCCATACGGAACTGGAAGGCAAGCGCTGGGCCGGTTTTCTCCGGTCTTTTATTGATCAGGCAAAAAAGCGAGGTTATTCCTTCGCCCGCCTGATTGATATCGCCGAAGAGGTCCGGAAAGCACCGGGCACACCCACCTGCCGCATCGAATACGGCACCATCCCCGGTCGAGCGGGCGAGGTATGTGTTCAAAAAAATAGGTGATGGGCAATGGGCAATGGGCAATGGGCTATAGGAAGTCTGTGCCTAAAATCTTATTATTATTCGGTTAATCATGTTTTTTTGTCTTTTCCTATTGCCCATCGCCTATAGCCTGTCACCCGTTTTATTGACAGATTTTTATTCTGTGCTATAACGTCCTATAACCTGATAAGTAAATTATTTTGAAAGGAGGCGAATATGCCAGGAAGTGTTTACAAGATCATCGAGATAGTCGGAACAAGTGAGAAATCATGGGAAGAAGCGGCCAGGACGGCCCTCGAGACCGCGGGGAAAAGCCTCGAAGACCTGCGTGTCGCGGAGGTGATCAAACAGGATGTCACGGTCGAGAATGGGAAGGTAAGCCAGTTTCGGGTACGCCTCGGTATTTCATTCAAGTATCACCACGAAGGCTAGGGGGCAGGTGCCGGCCGAAAGGAAGAGGGCCCCGTTGCGAAGCCCTTTTCTTTGCCCATAGCCCATCGCCAAAAAAAACGGGCCTCATGTTCGAGGCCCGTTTTTTTTACATACTTTGGTTTTAATACATCCCGTCCATGCCGCCCATGCCTCCCGGAGGCATCATGGGCATCTGGGCGCCCTTGTCTTTCGGTTTTTCCGCTATCATGCAATCCGTGGTCAGCAGGAGCCCTGCAACCGATGCAGCGTTCTGCAGTGCGGTCCGGGTGACCTTTGTCGGGTCGATGATGCCTGCTTTCATCATGTCGTCGACGTATTCCTCTTTCGCGGCGTCAAAGCCGAAGGCGGCCTTTCCGTTCTTCACTTTCTCGATGATGATGGAGCCGTCGTGGCCGGCATTTGTCGCTATCCAGCGCAGCGGGTCTTCGAGGGACTTCTTGACGATGTTGACGCCAAACTGTTTTTCGCCTTCCAGCTTCAGGGCGTCAAGTTTTGCGATGCACCTGATAAATGCTACGCCGCCGCCCGGGACGATCCCTTCTTCCACTGCCGCTTTCGTTGCGTTGAGGGCGTCCTCGACGCGTGCCTTCTTCTCTTTCATTTCCGATTCAGTTGCTGCACCTACGTTGATGACCGCTACGCCGCCAACGAGTTTCGCAAGCCTTTCCTGCAGCTTCTCGCGGTCATAGTCTGACGTTGTCTCTTCGATCTGGGTGCGGATCTGTTTTACGCGGCCTTCGATGTCTTTCTTGTCGCCGGCGCCGTCGACGATCGTGGTGTTGTCTTTATCGATCACAACCCTTTTGGCCTGGCCGAGGTCCTTCAGCCCGATGCTCTCAAGCTTGATGCCGAGTTCTTCGGATATCATCTGGCCGCCGGTGAGGATCGCGATGTCTTCGAGCATTGCCTTTCTTCGGTCGCCAAAACCCGGGGCCTTGACCGCTGCTATCTTCAGGGTGCCCCTCAGTTTGTTGACAACCAGCGTGGCCAGTGCCTCGCCTTCAACGTCTTCGCAGACGATGAGGAGGGCCTTGCCCATCTTTGCTACCTGCTCGAGTATCGGAAGCAGGTCTTTCATGTTGCTGATCTTTTTCTCATTGATGAGGATGAAAGGCTCATCAAGGATCGCCTCCATCTTCTCGGGGTTCGTGACAAAATACGGTGAGATGTAGCCTTTATCGAACTGCATCCCTTCGACGATGTCGAGGGTCGTTTCCATGCTCTTTGCTTCTTCAACCGTGATGACACCTTCTTTGCCGACCTTGCTCATGGCCTCGGCGATGATGTTGCCGATCGTGTCGTCGTTGTTTGCGGAGATCGTTCCGACCTGGGCTATCTCTTTCTGGTCTTTCGTCGGTTTGGACAGTTTCTTCAATTCCTCGACGATGGTCTGGACCGCCTTGTCGATGCCGCGTTTGAGTTCCATCGGGTTATGGCCCGCTGCTACCAGTTTTTGGCCTTCGCGATAGATCGACTGGGCAAGCACGGTCGCTGTTGTCGTGCCGTCACCGGCGACGTCGCTCGTCTTGCTGGCGACTTCCTTGACCATCTGTGCGCCCATGTTCTCAAACCTGTCTTCGACCTCGATCTCTTTTGCAACGGTCACGCCGTCCTTGGTGACGGTCGGGGAACCGAATGTCTTTTCCAGGATAACGTTTCTGCCTTTAGGTCCCAGGGTCACCCTGACGGCGTCAGCCAGTGTATTAACGCCCCTCAGGAGCGCCTCCCTAACATTCTGATCATACTTGATTTCTTTAGCCATCCTTAGATCCCTCCTTATTAATCTTCTACAATAGCAAGAACGTCATCTTCCCTGAGAATGAGATGTTCTTCTCCGTCGACCTTTATCTCTGTGCCCGAATATTTTCCAAAGAGGATCTTGTCCCCGGGCTTCACTGTCAACGGGGCCTTCTTTCCGCTGTCGAGGATCTTTCCATCGCCGACCGCAACGACCCTGCCTTCCTGTGGTTTTTCTTTCGCGTCGTCAGGAATGATGATTCCACCCTTCGTTCTTTCCTCTTCCTCGATTCTCTTGACAAGAATTCTGTCC
>CALMFJ010000039.1 GCA_937862865.1 uncultured Pseudomonadota bacterium
AACCCCGCGTGCCGTCATCCCGGCGCTTGACGCCGGGATCCAAGGTTTTTCCTTTGGGTCTTTTCAATAGAATGATACTTAGAAACAACAATAAAAACCAACAATGAGAACCCTGGTACGAGAACAGGACTAAAACATTGGATTCCGGCTTTCGCCGGAATGACAACTAATTATTATTTACACTTTTATCATATCAATTAGCTTATTATGTTGATATACCTAATGTGTTGTATTAACTTATTTCTGTATCATCATAACATTAAAGTATATAATGGATCATTAACAACAAAAAAGCCAGCCGGTTCCCGGCTGGCTTTTGGTTTTTTACGAGGGTTTGTTACTCGTCGGATGGGAGTTCTTTGAGCTGCTTCAGGGAGAATACCGGCCCATCCTTGCAGATGTACTTGTGACCGAGGTTGCAGCGGCCGCACAGTCCGATGCCGCATTTCATCCTTGCCTCGAGGGTGGTGATGATGTTCTCTTCCGGGAACTTGAGGTCAGCTAACCCTTCGAGGACGAATTTGATCATGATCGGAGGCCCGCAGGTGATGGCGATCGTGTTGTCAGGCTTCGGGGCCTCTTCTCTTAAGACGGTCGGTACGAAACCCGTCCGCTTTTCCCATCCGGGAAATTCATTATCTACGGTGAGGATGAGGTTCACGTCAGGTCTTTCTTCCCATTCTTTCAGTTCATCCTTATAGCACAGGTCGGGGGGCGTCCTCGAGCCATAGATAATGGTGATATCCTTGTAATCTGCTCTGTTGTCGAGCATGTAGAGGATGAGGGTCCTTAACGGGGCAAGGCCGATGCCGCCGCCGATGAAGAGGATGTTCTTACCCTTCATGAAGTCATAGGGGAACCAGTTGCCGAGCGGTGCCCTGACCCCGATAACATCGCCTTCATAGATCCCGTGGAGCGCGGTCGTAACTTCGCCGGCCTTCATCACGCTGAACTGCAGGTAATCCATACGGGTCGGCGGGGAGTTGATAACGAAAGTGGATTCACCCACACCGAAAACGGAGAGCTGTCCGACCTGGCCCGGCTCAAACGTGAAATTCTTCATCTTTTCGGCATCGTTGAACACGACCTGGAAGGATTTTATGTTTGGCGTCTCGTCTATTACCTTGATAACTGTTGCCAGTTCAGGAAGGTATGGATTATGATTCCCTGTCATCACGCACTCCTAATTCTTCGCGTCTTTTTTTTCTGCGGCCCACTGAGCCGGGTCCGCTTTGGGGTCCCTGAGGTAGCCCACTATTTCACTGATATCGACCGACACCGGGCAGTACCTGATGCATCTGCCGCAGCCGGTGCATGCAATGGCGCCCTCATATTTCTCCGGATAGTAATAGAACTTGTGCCCTACCCTGTTCCGGAACCTTTTGTTCTTGATCGGCCGCGGGTTGTGGCCGCTCGTCTCCAGGGTGAAGTGCTGGAACATGCAGGAATCCCAGGAGCGAACCCTCTCGCCGGTCATGATCCCCTGCTCGTCGGTGATATTGAAGCAGTAGCATGTCGGGCACAGGAATGTGCAGGCGCCGCAGCTCACGCATTTGGCGATGACCTTGTCCCAGAAGTCGGCGCTGTCAAACAACTCCGCATTCACCTTTTCGGCGCTTTGTGCGAAGGGGTTCCTCACTGCGGCCGTCGCCCTGTCGTTGGCCTCTTTCGCCTTTGCCTCGTAAGATGCGCCGTCCTGGACCATCGGCAGGGACATGGCGGCCTTGCCTTTATCGGTCACGGCCTCCATATAGTATCCGCCATCCACTTCGGTCATCACGACGTCCGATCCCTCTCTCGAGGCCGGGCCGCCGCCGACGCCCACGCAGAAGCAGCCTGCGTAGGGGCCGTTGCAGCATTTCGTGATGATCGTGGTATTTTCGCGGCGTCTCTCGTAGTACGGGTCGGATGCCTCGGGATTGATGAAAACCCTGTCAATGACCGTAAAACCGCGCGCATCGCAGGGACGCCCGCCAAAGACGACTGCCTTCGGGAAATCGAGGTCCGCTTTGAGCTCGACATCCATCTTCTGCGGCGTCGCCTGGTCCTTCTTGAACTCGAAGGAAAAAAGCGTCTCGCTTTGCGGATAGATAGCTCCCTTGGGCGGTGTATTGGCCGGTCTGTCAAGGGCGATCTCTTTGTCAGGTGAGTACTGACGGAAGATGATCGTATCCCCTTCGAGGCTCGGAGCGTACACGGCTGCGTCTTTACCGAGTGCCTCGACGAATTCCTTTATCTTCTCTTTCGGTAGGTATCCTTTGTCAGCCATTAGAGTTTATGCTCCTTGATTTTCGCTTCGTCAACGTTAAATACGAACATCGGCGGTTTATCTTCGGGGTTGACTCCCGGTGTATAATCAAAGAGTTCTTTCATCTCTTTGTTTATCTTCTTTTTCAGCTTCGCGACGGGGATCTCCATCGGGCACACGCGTTCGCACTCGCCGCATTCGACGCACCGCCCCGCGAGGTGCAGGGAGTGGATCATGTGGAACATCAGCTTCTCGTCGAAGTTCATTCTCTGGGTGATCCAGTGCGGGTCGCGCGTCTCGGCAATGCAGCTGTCCTGGCATACGCACATCGGGCACGCGTTCCTGCAGGCGTAGCACCGGATGCACTTGTCGAACTGACTTGAAAAGTATGCCCAGCGTTCTTCGAGCGTTTTGGCCTCGAGCTCCGCAATGTCGGCGTACACGCTGTCCGCGGGCTTGTCCGACTGGATGGCGTCCGCTGCGAGATGATCGGCGATTATCGGTGTCGGGTACTGGCACGTCGCGCACTTGCTCGGCCACACGTCCTTGATGGCGATCGTTTTCTCTCCGGAGGGCGTCTTGACCTTTATCGAATCGTCCGTGTAGGTAACCTCTTCCACCGGCTCGTTGTTGATGGCCTTCTGGACCTTCTTCTTGCTGATGATGCCTTTGCAGGGCATCCCGATCACGACGACGTTGTCCTTGTCGATGAGGCCTTCCTGCATATACTGGATGACGGTCCTCGAATCACAGCCTTTCACCACGACCGCAACCTTTTTCTTCTGCGAGGGAAGATAGCTTGCGAGGTTCTGGGCACAGGCGGCGTTCCAGACAACTTTCTCGACCTGCTCAGGGGACGTGATAAAGATCGGCGTCACATTGAGCTTGTCGAAACCTTCCTGCCAGCATATGACGGTCTCAACATCGGGTAAGACCTTGGTAATGATCTCTTTCAGTTTCTGAGTACTCAAAGTGCCTTCTCCTTACTTTTTGTGCAATGGGCCGAGCGTATGGAGCCGCGTGGTGAAATCCGTTACGACCTGCTGCCATCTCGCGCCTTCCGAGGCCGAAACCCATGTATAGTGGAATCTCCTGTCATCAATGCCGAGAAACGGCAGGAGCCTTTTGAGCATTTCCAACCTGCGCCTTGCGTAAAAGTTCCCGTCGGTATAGTGGCAGTCCCTGGGATGGCATCCGGAGACAAGGACACCGTCCGCACCCGTGATGAGAGCGCGCACGACAAACATCGGGTCGACACGGCCCGAGCACGGGACCCTGATGATCCGAAGATCGGTAGGCTGTTTGAAGCGCCCGACGCCGGCCGTGTCCGCACCGCCGTAGGAGCACCAGTTACAGAGAAATCCAACGATCCGCAGTTCTTTGGCTGCTACTTCTGACATAGTACATTAACCTCCGCTAAGAGCTGGTTGTCCGTGAAATGGTTCAACTGAATGGCGCCGCAGGGACAGGTGGACGTGCAGACACCGCATCCCGCACAGACCGTTTCGATGACCTTTGCCACCTTCTTGCCGTTTCTCAACGTATCCTCGACAATGGCCTGGAACGGGCATGTTTTGACGCATTTGAGACAGCCTACGCACGTATTGATGTTAACATTAGCGATCGCCGGGTCGGATTCGAGCATATCCTTCGAAAAGAGCGCAAGGACCTTAGCGGCTGCCGCGGAACCCTGGCCGACCGATGCCGGGATGTCTTTCGGGCCCTGGCATGCACCGGCGAGATAGACGCCTGACGTGTTCGTCTCGACCGGCCGCAGCTTCGGGTGTGATTCAACGTAAAATCCGAAGGTATCGTAAGAGATATGGAGCTTCTCGGCCATCTGTGCCGCTCCCGGCGCCGCCACGACGGCGTTGCCGAGGACAACGAGGTCGGCCTCGATCTCCACCTGGGTACCGAGCATCGTATCTGCACCGCGCACAACCATCTTCTTGCCCTTCGGATATATCCGGGAAACCCTGCCGCGGATATATTTCGCGCCATATTCTTCCTGGGCCCGGCGGGTAAATTCATCGTACCCTTTTCCCGGTGACCGCACGTCCATGTAGAAGACGTACGACTGGGAATCGGGGATGTGGTCTTTCGTCAGAATTGCCTGTTTGGCGATGTACATGCAGCAGAAGTTCGAGCAGTACGGGACGCCGAGTGACTTGTCGCGTGAACCCACGCAGGCGATGAAAACGACCGTCTTCGGCTCTTCGTGGTCGGACGGCCTGATGATATGGCCTGACGTCGGGCCGGAAGCGTTGAGGAACCTCTCGTACTGGATGCCCGTGATGACATCAGGATACCGGCCGGCGCCGTATTCCTTGAAATTCTCTATATCCATGAGGCCATAGCCTGTTGCCGTGATGATCGCTCCGACGTCTTCCGTGATGATCTCTTCCTGCTGTTCGTAGTTGATGGCGCCTGTGGGGCAAACTTTGGCACATACGCCGCATTTGCCTTTCGTAAACTGCCGGCAGTAGTTCGGGTCTATCGTCGCTTTCTTCGGGATCGCCTGCGGGAACGGGATGTTGATGGCCCGTGTCGGCGCGGCGCCGAAGTTGAAATGGTCGTACGCGTTCTTGGTCGGGCACTTTTCCATGCACAGGCCGCACCCGGTACACTTCGTCCAGTCAACGTATGAAGGCTTCTTCTTGATCTTTATCTGGTAGTTTCCGACATAGCCCTTGATCTCGGCTATCTCGCTGTATGCATGCAATTTAATGAGGTCGTGCTGGGCAACATCGACCATCTTCGGGCCCAGGATACATATCGAGCAGTCGACGGTCGGGAATGTCTTGTCGAGGCGTGCCATCATACCGCCTATGGACGGGCTCTTCTCGACCAGGATGACCTCGAGTCCGCCGTCCGCGCAATCAAGCGCCGCCTGCATACCGGCCACGCCGCCGCCGATGACGAGGACCCTCTTGTTGATCTTGAACGACGATGAAAAGAGGGGCTTGTTCTTCTGGACCTTCGCGACGGACATCCGAACTTCGTCGATGGCCTTTTGCGTGTTGAGCTCTTTGTCAAGCCCGATCCATGAGACATGCTCACGGATGTTGGCCTGCTCGAAGAAATAGCGGTTCAGGCCCGCCTTCATGATCGTTCTTCGGAACGTGTTCTCATGCATACGAGGTGAGCACGCCGCGACGACGACCCTGTCGAGCTTATGCTGCTCGATCGCGTCCGTGATCTCTTTCTGTCCCGGCTCGGAACACGTATACATGTAGTCTGTCGCATACGCAACGCCGGGCATCTTCCGGGCTTCCTCGGCCACTTTCGCGACGTCAATGGTTCCCGCGATGTTGCTTCCACAATGGCAGATAAATACACCAACCCGCATCGATCAGGTCTCCTTAATTTTTTGTCTCTTCGGCAGCCGGCTCTTTCTTGCCTTTCTGGGCTTTCTTAGCCGCCGCCTCTTCTTCTTTCATCTTATCGTATTCCGCTTTCGTTATCCGTCCCGTGACCTTGTCGGCGCTGACGAAAAGCTTGTCCATGCCGAGTTCCTTCGGGGATAAGCCAAAAGCGAGGCCCATGAGCTGGGTAAAATAAATAACGGGGATATTGTACCTGGCACCCGTCACACTGTTGATCTGGTCCTGACGAAGGTCGAGGTTCTGCTGGCACAGCGGGCAGGCGACCGCAATGGCGTTCGCGCCGGCATCCACTGCCATCTCCAGCACCTTGCCGGAAAGCTTGTTGACCATTTCCCGTTTCGGCACGCCGAAGGCGGCGCCGCAGCATTCCAGTTTGAATGCAAAGTCGGCAACTTCGATGCCCGCGGCCTTCAGGACGTTGTCCATGGAAACCGGGTTTTCCGGATCGTCGAAGTTCGCGATCTCGGGCGGCCTGTTCAGTATGCACCCGTAATACGGGGCAACTTTGAGATCGGGCATGATGTGCGTCACCTTTGCCGCGATAGCCTCGAGACCGATATCCTCATAGATTATCTGGAGGGATGACTTGGATTCCACACCGCAATTGTAAGGCTCGTCGAGGAGCTCGTTGACCTCGGCCTTGAATTCCTCGCTGCCGGACATGCCGTGCTGTGCCTTCTTGAAAGCCATGAGGCACGACGGACAGGGGGTCGTGAGAACATCCTTGTTCATCTTCTCAACGAGGGAAAGGTTGCGTGCGGCAAGCGCAGCGGCGAATACGTGATCGACCGTGTGGGCCGGTGTGGACCCGCAGCAGCTCCAATCGTCGGGTTCCACGAGGCCTACTCCGAGAGCCTTCATGACAGCCCGAATTGATTCGTCGTACTCTTTCGCAGTACCTTCCAGCGAACAACCACAGAAATATGCGTATTCTTTCTCAGCCATGCTTTTTCGCCTTTTCCTGGAATCTATTAAATATTTGAGCTACCTTGTCTGCGCCTTTTATCGACTTGGAGAACAGGCTGATCTTGCCCTTGCTCATTACCTTCGGGCCAAGCTCCGCGTCCGCCATGAACTGTCCTGATTTCATCTTGTAGCTCAGGAGAATCCCCATCTCGAAGATCCTGCCGTGCTTCTTCATGGAATCGAGGAAGGAGTCGTAGAAGAGCTGAATATCTTTCTCGGATACCTTGCCCTCCCTGCGGGCGATGATCCTCAAGGTGTCCATGACATTGGCCACGTCGATCTCGCACGGGCACCGGGTCGTGCATGTTTCGCACGTGGCACAGAGCCAGATCGCCTTTGACTTGAGAATTGTCTCTTTCTGACCGGCCTGCAGGAGGCGCATCACCATGGTCACCGGGTAGTCGAAGTACTGGGTGTACGGGCATCCGGCGGTGCAGTTCCCGCACTGGTAGCACAGCGCCGGGTTCTGTCCGCTTTCCTGCTTTACCTGTTCGATAAAAGCCCAATCAGTTTTTTCAGATAAATTGATCGTATCCATTCAGATTAACCAACCTTTGCAGCCGGTAGCAGCGAGCCCTTTACCCGATCGAGGTCACGTTTATGAACTGGTCAAAAACTGCTCCGGAAATTATATTCACTATGGTGAACGGCCATAGTGAAATACGAGAACTCAACAGCTTTTCAATGAACTATATCCCTATAAAACCCAGTGGTATTTAACACTGAATCCAAATTTCTTGTCAATACCTAATTACGCGCTTTCTATTCAGAATAATGAATGATTTCTTTGTTAACCCTGCTCATCCTCTTGATAACACAGGAACTTTTTCACAGGACTATGTTCATCAATTCACAAGGAAATTGTGAAAAAAATTTCTTGACAAATGTAAACTATTGTTTAAAATGTGTGTATTAAACACCTGTTTTACGGGGGGCCTTTTTATGGATGACAAGCCGGGATCGAAAAAACGTATCCTCTGGGCCGCCGGAGAGATATTTTCCGAGACCGGTTTCCGGCGGGCCACGGTCCGGCAGATCGCGAGGCGCGCCGGGGTCAACGTGGCATCGATCAACTATTACTTCCAGAGCAAGGATAACCTCTACCTCGAAACGTTGAGGTACTGGAAAGATATAGCATTCGAAAAATACCCGCGCGAGCTCGGTGCGTTGCAGTCCGACCCGCCCGAAAAAAGGCTGGAAGGGTTTGTCCATGCCTTTGTCTACCGCATTCTCGACTCCGGGGTAGAGTCGCGTTTCGGGCGGCTCATGGCAAGGGAATTCGCCGACCCGACCGAAGCGCTCGACGTTATTGCTGAAGAGACGGCGCGGCCGATGTTCAACCTGATCGCGTCAATCGTCGGACAGATCATCGACAGGGACCCGGCGAGCGACAAGGTGCTCTTCTGCGCCTCGAGCATCATCGGACAGTGCCTCTATTTCCTCTATGCGCGGCCCCTGTACCGCCACCTGATCGGCGATCAGAAGGTGAAGTCGCTTTCCCTTGAAGACATAGCAGGCCATATCACTCGTTTTTCCCTTGCTGCGCTGTCCGAAATAAGAAATGATGAACCAGGAGCGCCTGTATGAAAACGACGGGACCAGTCCTTTTCCTGCTGATCATCCTTTTCTTCGTCCCGCTGCGGGCACCGGCGCAGACTGCCCCGCAGAGCGGCCGGTTCGATCTGCCCTCCCTCATCGAGTATGCCGTCAGGCACAACCCTGGCCTGAAGATAGCAAAACAGAACATCGGTATCGAGGACCAGGGCGTCAAGGCGGCGCAGGCCGACATGATGCCCCGCATCGATGTGACAGGCGGATACACGAGGTACCGCTATCCCAACCCGTTGACCCCGATCGTCATCGAACGTCTTCCCCTCCTGCCGTCCGATATACCCGATTTCGAGAAGAACGTGTACGACGGTTTTGCGACCCTGTCGGTGCCCCTGTTCAAGGGCGGCCGGCTCGTGAGGGGCGTCACCATCGCCGAGCTCAAACGGTCGATGGCCCGGGACTACCACACGCATAACCTCAACGATCTCATCTACAATGTCACGGCGGTTTATTATAAGATCGCGCAGCTTAACGAGCTTTTACGCGCATTCGAAGCACAGGAAAAAGGCCTTGGGGCCCATCGGCGCGACGTTGAACTCGGCCTCAAGGCCGGTACCGTGCCGAAGCTCGATCTCCTCAAGGCAGACACGGAGCTTGCCGGCGTTACCGAGCGCCGCATACAAACACGCAACGCCATCGCCAGCGCACGCGAGCTCCTCAAGTCCATCATCGGTATGGACGATCCCGGCGAGCTGTCACTGTCGTTCGGTAACACCTCAATGCTCTCCGCCCAGGTCCCGCCGGGGGACTTCGATGCAGCACTCGCGAACCGTCCCGATTACAAGGCGGCACTGACAAAGGTCAGGATGTTCGAGCAGCGCGTCGCGTCCGCGAAGGGGAAACGGCTGCCCGACATATACGCGTCGGGCGACTGGGGCGGACGGGCCGGAGACGCCTTCGCATTTAAAGAGAACTGGACGCTGGGCGTCCGCCTCATGCTTCCCGTTTTTGATTTCGGGCGGATAAGCTCCGAAGTTGAAAAGGAGCAGTACTCCCTTATGAATGCGAAAGAGGAAGAGCGTGCCCTGCGCCTTACCATCGCACGCGAGTTGAGGGACGCACGGACCGCCATCTCGAATGCCGAGGAGAGGATGATCGTTTCCGAGAAAGCGGTCGCTTCCGCCCTGGAACAGGCCCGGATCGAGGACCTTCGCTACAAGGCGGGAGACAATACCTCAACGGACGTGATTAACGCCCAGACGGCCCTTGTCCGTGCACGGTCGGATCAGGCGCAGGCGATCTTTGACCGGCACATAGCGATCGCTTCGCTCAACAAATCGATGGGCCTGACAGGCATGCCCGACAGCGTCCCGCGGCCCAAACCCCCCGCCGGGGACGAAGCAAAGACCGCTATTCCCAAGAGTTAAGGAGGCACGATGATCCCGAAAAAGAGACTGGTACCGATCGTCATTATCGCCGTTGTCGTCATCGCGGCCGTTATCCTTGTCGTCCGTTTCGTGCGCAATCGTGATGACGGCACGATGCGGTTATCCGGGAATGTCGAGGTAACCGAACATAATATCGGGTTCAAGGTCCCCGGCAAGATAGCGAAGCTCAATGTCGATGAAGGCGACCGGGTCAAGCAGGGAGACCTTCTCGCCGAACTTTCAAGCGGCGACGTGAAGGCGCTCGTTGACCAGAACCGGGCCGCCCTCGAAGAGGCAAAGGTCAAACTGGCGGAATTGAAGGCGGGCTCCCGCAAACAGGAGATAGGGCGGGCACGCGCCGAGTCGGCATCGCTCGAGGCGGAGCTCGTACGGGCGCGCAAAGACTTTGAGCGCGCCGAGATGCTCTACAACAACGGTGCGATATCGGCTTCCCGCTTCGACGCGGCGAAGAGCGCGTACGAGACGCGCAGGGCCCAGTTCGGAAGTGCCCGGCAGCAGCAGAGCCTCGTTGAGGAAGGCCCGCGCAGGGAGGACATAAAAGCTGCCGGGCTTCGCGTCCAGCAGCTTGCGGCGGCGGCGGCAAATACGGAGGACAAATTCGCCGACACCCGGTTGTACTCGCCGATAACAGGCATCGTCTTCAGGAAAAACGTCGAGCTGGGCGAGGTCGTCCAGCCCGGCGCGGCCATCTTCGTCGTCGGTGACCTCGAGCGCCCCTGGGTCAAGGTGTACGTCAAGGAGGACAAACTGAGCCTCGTCAAGCTCGGACAGAAGGCCCGGATAACAGTGGACACTTACAAAGACCGGTATTATGATGGCACCGTGACGTTCATCTCCTCCGATGCCGAGTTCACCCCGAAGAACGTCCAAACCGAGGAGGAACGGGTCAAGCTCGTCTTCGGCGTCAAGGTCACCGTCAAGAACAGGGACCAGGAGCTCAAGCCCGGCATGCCCGCGGATGTCAGGATCATCCTGAGGTGATCCGTGAATGACGCCCCTGTCATCAGGTGCAAATCCCTTGCAAAGGAGTTCGCGTCAGTCAAGGCGCTCGACGATATCACACTCGAGGTCCGCAAAGGCGAGCTCTTCGGGCTCGTAGGCCCGGACGGGGCGGGCAAATCGACGCTCATGCGGCTCCTGACGGCGGTCATGGAGCCAACCTCCGGCGATGCCTGGGTGGCCTCGCACCACATCGTAAAAGAACCGGAACAGATCAAGGAAAAGATCGCCTACATGCCGCAGAGGTTTGGCCTCTACGAAGACCTGACCGTCATGGAGAACATAGTTTTCTACGCTGACATATTCAGCGTGCCCAGAAATGAACGCCCGTCACGCATTGAAAGGCTACTCGGTTTCTCGAACCTCACCCCCTTCACGGACAGGCTCGCAGGCCAGCTCTCGGGCGGCATGAAGCAGAAGCTCGGCCTCGCATGCGCCCTCATCCACACCCCCGAGATCGTCTTTCTCGACGAGCCGACGAACGGCGTCGACCCCGTCTCGCGCAGGGATTTCTGGAAGATACTGTACGAGCTCCTCAGGGAAGGGGTCACGATCTTCGTTTCCACGTCCTATCTCGACGAGGCGGAGCGATGCACCGGGATCGGCCTCATATACGAGGGAAGGCTCCTCGAGAAAGATACGCCGGGTGCGATCAAGGCGCGCCATGCCATGCCCATGATAGAGGTGTGGTCGGAAGATGCGCGTGCCATTACGCAGATACTTAAAGATCACGAACGGGTGACCGGCATCGGCATCTACGGCGACAGGCTCCATATCGGCCTTCGTGACCACGGTGATATACCGGCCCTTATGGCCCTGCTGTCTGAGAAGAACTGCAATGTCGAGGAACATCGCGAGATCGCCCCGTCGATTGAGGATATCTTTTTTTCCATGATCGGTACAAAGACGCATTCGGAAAAAGAGAATGAATAACACCCCCGGACAGAGTGCATCGGCTGATTCTGCAGTCACCGTCAAAGGCCTCAGCCGGGCATTCGGAGACTTCAAGGCGGTCGATACTATCGACCTCAACGTGGCCCGCGGCCAGGTCTTCGGGTTCCTGGGGCCGAACGGCGCCGGAAAATCGACGACGATCCGGATGCTGTGCGGACTGCTCCTTCCGAGCAACGGAGAAGGCACGGTCGGCGGCTTCGATATCATGACGCAATCCGAGGAGATCAAGAAGAACATCGGGTACATGTCACAGAAATTCTCCCTGTACGACGACCTGACGATCGAGGAGAACATCGATTTCTTCAGCGGGATCTACGGGGTGCCCGATGAAAAGAGGAAGGACCGCAAGGAATGGGTCCTCGACATGGCGGGTATTGCCGGCATGCGCCGTGCTATCACCCGTACCATGGCAAGCGGCTTCAAACAGCGCCTCGCCCTCGGCTGCGCCGTCATACACGAGCCGCCCATCATTTTCCTCGACGAGCCGACCTCCGGTGTCGACCCCATATCACGTCGCAGGTTCTGGAACCTGATATATGACCTCTCATCGAAGGGCACGACGGTCTTCGTCACGACCCATTACCTCGACGAGGCCGAGTACTGCGACCGCCTGGCGCTCATTTACCGCGGGAAGATCATCGCGGAAGGCCGGCCGGACATCATGAAGAAAGAGTACATGCACAGGAACATTCTCGAGATCACCGCTTCTCCCGTCATAGAGGCCCTCGATATCCTCGGCAGGGCGGGCTTCGACGCCGCCCTCTTCGGCAGCGTGGTCCACGCGACCGTCGACGACGCAGCGTCGGCAGCCGCCGGTATTCAGTCCGCTTTGGAGGCGGCCGGTATCGCGGTCTCCCGCATTGCACCGATCCGTCCGTCGCTCGAGGATGTTTTTGTGTCCCTCATCGAGGTGTCCTGATGAATTTCAACCGGATGTGGGCAATGGCACGCAAGGAGACGATACAGGTCCGAAGGGACCCCTTGAGCCTAGCCCTCGCGTTCTTCATGCCGGTCATGCTCCTGTTCATTTTCGGATATGCGATAACCGTCGACGTTGACCGGCTCCCGACGATCGTCTACGACAGGGACATGTCGAGCATGAGCCGCGAGGTGGTGCGGGGGCTTCAGGCCTCCGGCTATTTCACGGTGGTCGAATACGTCCGCGGCCCTGCCCGCATCGATGCCGCGCTCGACGAGGGATCTGCGCGGGTCGCCATCTCGTTTCCTGAAGACTTCTCAAAGTACGCAAGGACGGGCAAGCCCGTGCCGTTGCAGGTCATCGTCGACGGCAGCGATTCCAACACGGCCACGATCGCGCTCGGGTACCTGAACCAGGCGCTCGAGATCGCCGCACGGCGCGCCGGGCTCAGCTCCGTCCCGCCTGCCATCGATGTCCGCCCCCGGGTCTGGTACAACCCGGAGCTCAAGTCGCGCAACTTTATCGTCCCGGGGCTTATCGCCGTGATCATGGCGATCATCGCGGCGCTTCTGACCTCGCTTACGATAGCGCGGGAGTGGGAGCGCGGTACGATGGAGCAGATCATCTCGACGCCGGTGAAGCCGGCCGAGATCATCGTCGGGAAGCTCATACCCTATTTCGCGATCGGGATCATCGACACGGTCATGTCCATCGTCATTGTCGTCTTCCTTTTCGGGGTCCCCCTGAAAGGAAGCTTCTTTCTCCTGATGTTCATCTCGTCCCTTTTCATGTTCGGGGGTTTGAGCCTCGGGACCCTCATATCGATCGCCACAAAATCCCAGCTGGCGTCGAGCCAGCTCTCCGTCATCACCTCGTACCTCCCTGCCCTTCTCCTTTCAGGATTCATGTTCTCGATCCTCAATATGCCGATCCCCCTCCAGGTCATCACACGGTTCATTCCCGCCCGGTATTTCGTGTCAGCGTTAAAGGGCATTTTCCTGAAAGGGAACACCGCCGGCATGCTGATCGGCGATATGGGCCTTCTTGCGCTGTTCGGGGTGCTTGTGTTCGTCATCTCCATCAAAAAGTTCAAGAAACAGGTGACCTAGGGCGATGAAGGACACACTGCGCAGGATCAAATACATGATCGTCAAGGAATTCATCCAGATCTTCCGGGACAAGAAGATGAAACCGATCATCTTTGTGACGCCCGTCCTGCAGCTTATCGTCTTCGGGTACGCGGTAACGATGGACGTCATGAACATCAGGACCGCCGTGTACGACCTCGACAGGACGAAGGTGACCCGCGAAATAGCACAGCGTTTCGAGTCATCGGGGTATTTCCGCATCGTGGCGTATCCCGGGTCTGACGACGAGGTGCGGCATCTCCTCGACAGGGGCGATGCGACCGTTGTCCTCGAATTTGACCGCGGGTTCACATCGGACCTCGAGGCGCTGCGCAGGCCGTCCCTGCAGGTCCTCCTCGACGGCACCGATTCCAATACCGCTCAGGTAGCAGCGGGGTATGCAAACGGCATCATAATGAAGTTCAGCCAGGACCTCGCGATGAAGACCGCCTACCGGGCCGATATGCGCCTCGATGTGCGGCCGAGGGCCTGGTACAATGCGGACCTCAAGAGCAAGAACTACAATGTCCCCGGCGTCATCGCGATCATGGTCTTTCTCGTCTGTCTCCTCCTGACGTCGATGGCCATCGTCCGGGAACGCGAGATCGGTACAATGGAGCAGCTCATGGTGACGCCGATACGCCCGGCCGAGCTGATACTCGGCAAGACCATTCCCTTTGCCGCCATCGGGTTCTTCGACACGCTCCTCGTCACCCTCGTCGGCGTCATATGGTTCGAGGTGCCCATCAGGGGATCGATACCCCTTCTCGCCCTTGCGACCGCGGTATATCTGCTCTCCGTCCTTGGTTTCGGGCTTTTCATCTCGACAATCTCGCGCACGCAGCAACAGGCGATGATGGCCTCGTTCCTCTTCTTTGCCCCCGCCATCCTCCTGTCGGGCCTCATGTTCCCGATCGAAAATATGCCGTTTATCGTCCAGCTCGTCACCTACCTCAACCCCCTGCGGTATTTTCTCGTCATCATCCGCGGCATCTTCCTGAAAGGAAGCGGGATCGGTATCCTCTGGCCCCAGTTCCTCGCACTTTTCATCCTCGGGGTGTCCGTCGTCGCAACGAGCTCTCTGAGGTTTAAGAAGAGACTGAACTGATAGAACGTTTGCGGTAAAGGCCGTTCTGCGTTCTGCGTTCTACGTTCTGCGTTGTTCCATTCACGGGATATACGTGAAGAATTCGTCGTCCCGGTTTGCCGGGATCCAGCGGCTTTGATTTTTTTAACGTAGAACGCAGAACATAGAACGTGGAACGTTCTTTTGACATAGAACGTGGAACGAAAAGTGGTTGAATCTTTCCGGCATCAATGCTTCAATTGATAAAACTTCGGTGGGCGTGTGAAAAACGGCAAACTCATTCTGATCTTTTTGTGTATCGCCACGGTCCTTGTTTCCTGCTCCGGTCCGCCGAAAAGGGACAGGGGGCAGAGGCAGCCGCCGGTCCCGGAGACAACGTTCGTCTCGACAATGTACGACAGGAGGCCGTTCAATACGGGCATCGAGCGGCTGCCCCAGGGGTACACGGGGCACAACCCCGAGCTTCTGTACAACTCCATCCGCCTGAGGCAGGAGATCGTGAAATGGCACCCCGGGGAAACAGACGCTCAGCACAGGGCGCGCATCGGCGGGGAGATCTCTGCGCCATTGCTGGGTTCGGTTGATTTTGACAGCACATTCGCATTCACTATTACGCCTTCGAAAAGGACATATGACACCGGACGGAAGTCCCTCGAGGTGAGCTGCA
>CALMFJ010000040.1 GCA_937862865.1 uncultured Pseudomonadota bacterium
TGAGCTTTTCTTGAGTGTTCATGGTATTGCCGGGCGATTGCTCGCCGTCGCGCAACGTCGTGTCAAAAATAAATACGTGATCTGACATGCTCTTGTCTCCTCCTTGTTGTATTTTCCCGGTCACCCTGCGGTGAAGGGGCGCTGCTATTCTTATCGGGCCGAGGCAGGTGGAAGGTTTTTTCCTTTGATTCTTTGCTCCCCGACCCTTTTATTCCTCTTACGCGAGGCGGACCGGGGCACGCATGGCGGTCTTCTTAAGAAGGAGCTCCATCAATGTATCCTCGTCCTCGATCCGGGCCTCGATGGCAAGATAAAAGAGATTGTCCGGAAGCTCCATACCGAGGAGTTTAACCGCATCCTTTTCGGTTGTTACGATACATTCGATATCGCTGATGGACCCAAGACTGTTGATATCCCTTTGCGTGTACCTGTAATGATCGGGATAGGATGTCTCGTGCACTATGTTGGCGCCTATCTGCCTTAAGAGCTGAAAGAAGGATTCGTTATCGCCAAGGCCGGAAAAGGCGGCAATCTTCTTGTTCTTTATGAAATTGTAATGGGCGATGACATCCTGTTTTACATTGTACAGGTGCACGGGGTGATGGTACACCTGGAACCGGGGAATGCCCCGCGTGAAGTAGACGGTCGCACTGTCAGGCTCTGCCTTGCTGACAAGGATGGCGTCGCAGGCCCTTACCCGGGAGACAGGGTCGCGGTACGGCCCCAACGGGAAAAGCTCCTGCCTCGCCAGCGATTCCCTGCCGTTGAGTATGAGGATATCCGCGTCTTTCTTCACGTCCTTCACCTGGAACCCGTCGTCGAGGATAGCGACATCGATCTTGCAGCGATCAATCCCGCATTCGATGGCGGTCAGGCGGTCTTTGCCCACGATCACGGGGATGCGGGTCCGCCTGGCGAGCATATAGGCCTCGTCGCCTGCCGTCCGGGCCGAATCGCTCTTGACGTCGACCGGGAACGTCCCGTTCCTCGACCGCAGGTATCCGCGCGTTATGATGCCGGGGTTGAAGCCCTTATCCTTCAACGTACGCGACAGCCGCTCGACGACGGGTGTCTTCCCCGTCCCGCCGAGGGTGATATTTCCAACACTGATGACCGGTATGGGCGCGCTCTGTGTTTTCATGATCCCTGTTGCGTACATATATTCTCTGGCCATAAGCACGATCTGGTACAGATAAGAAAGGCAGGCGAGCGGGATATAAAGGAGCCACCGTGCAACTTTTGCCTCACCACTCCAGACCCTGACTATGACGTCGCGCATAGACAAGTGAAATTTATAGCAGAAAAGTGTAAGAAATGCAATGAAGTATAGCGGGTTATGTGCGATAGGATAAATATCCGTCTTTCCCATTGCTATAGCCTATCGCCTATAGCCCGCTTCAATATGAAACGCGGGTGCCTGTATGTGTATCGACCGGCAGGACGGGCATTTGCCGGGTTTTGTGAGGCGGTCGCGTTTCTTGAAGACAAAGCCGCAGTGCCTGCAGGAGGCGCAGATGACCTCGAGATGCCGATCGCCCTTGCCGAGCGTCCTCTGGAGATGCTCCAGGTGATCGCAGACATCCTTCTCCGGTATCCTGATCACCTGCGAAAGCTCCTTCGCCGAATACGTCCCTTCCTCGAGCAGCGCCGCAATATAATGGCGCACAGTCTCAAACCTCTCCTCCGGCTCCCGCTCCCGCCCGACGCGCCGCTTTCGTTCCATCTCACACCTCTCTGGCGTTTTACGGTGAAAGACCGTTCTACGTTCTACGTTCTACGATAGAAGACCGTTCTACGTTCTACGTTCTACGATAGAAGACCGTTCTATGTTCTACGTTGTTTCATTCCCGGTAAATACAGGGAAAGCATCATTCCGGCGCACCTCCCCGCCGTCATTCCCGCGAAAGCGGGGATCCAGCGGCTTTGATCTCTTTAACGCAGAACGCAGAACCATCTTCCATTCCCTGTGGTTGAACGCTCATTTCAACCGGAGTGCCACGTGCGTTATCCCGTCGGGCTCACGGCTCACTTTGAAACCCAGCTTTTCCACGACCTTGAGCATCTTCTCGTTCTCGGACAGGACACTGCCGTATATCTCGTCGAGGCCCTTGTCCTGGGCGATCCCGATGAGGATATCGACCATCTTGTAGCCGAGGCCTTTTCCCTGGAAGTCATCGTGAATGACGATGGCGTACTCCGCTTTTTTCCCGTCGGGCTCAACGATGAGCCGGCTGATGCCGATGATCCTTCTCTTTCCGCCCGCAGTTATTTCGGCGACCATTGCCATCTCGCGGTCGTAGTCTATGTTGCAGAAACGCTGGAGCAGGTCATGGGATATGTCCTTGATGATCGAGAAGAACCTGACCCTCAGTGACTCCCGGGAGAGCGTCGTGAGAAGTTCGGATTCGAGCGGCTCGTCCTCGGGTTTGATCGGCCGGAGCACCACGTCGGTGCCGTCGCGCAGCCGCCAGCCCATGATATAGCGGGACGGGTAGGGCGTGATGACGAGATGCGGGTACAGCGTTTTGTGGTCGACCTGGTCGAGGTCGAGGACGATGCGGGCGTCGAGCGCGTACGCCTTGCCCCGTGCAATGACGACAGGATTGACGTCAATCTCTTTTATCTCCGGGAAATCGACGATCATGTTCGAGAAATTGACGATCAACTCCTCGAGGCCCTGCATGTCCGCCGGGAGCTTTCCGCGAAACCCTTTCAGCATCCTGTATACCTTCGTGTCCTCCATGAGTCTCCGGGCAAGGATCTGATTGAGCGGCGGCAGCCCGATGCTGACGTCCTTGAGGACCTCCGTTCCGATGCCTCCCATGCCAAACAGGATCACCGTGCCGAAATCCTTGTCCTTCTTTGCGCCGACGATCAGCTCCCAGTCAATGTCCTCGACCATCTTCTGGACCGATATCCCCGTTATGGAGGCATACGGCACGTTCTCTTTCACGGACCGCATGATGCCCGCATAGGCCTCGGCCACCTCGGGCCCGCTGCGGATGCCTGTCTTTATCCCGCCCACATCCGTCTTGTGGGTTATGTCCGGAGAGACGATCTTGAGGACGACGGGATAACCTGTCGCCTCCGCGAGGCGTATCGCCTCATCGCTCGTTCGCGCGAGCGAGGGAATCGTGGAATCGATCCCGTACGTGATGAGGAATTCCTTGGATTCCGCTTCGGTCAGGAGGGACCTTTCCTCATTCTTGACCCGCCCGATGAAGGCCTTGAGGTGGTTCTTGGACGGCCCTTCAGCCACGCCCAGTTCCGACGGTGTTTCGTAGAGAAGGGTAAGGTTGCGCCGGTAGTGGTACATATGAAGGTACGTCCGGACGGCATCCTCGGGGCTTTCATATGTCGGTATGCTGTTCCTGAGGAGCACCGACCTGCCGCTGTCGACCCAATCGCCCCCCACCCATGCGGTTATTATGGGTTTCGCCGACTGTTTTGCGAGGGCCACGACGGACTCTGCGAGTACGTCGGGCCTTAAGATGGCCTGCGGGGCGTACACGACCAGGATGCCGTCCACGTTCCGGTCGTCAAGGCATGCTTTGATCGCCGCCGCGTAACGTTCGTTGTCCGCGTCCCCGAGAACGTCTATCGGGTTGCCCTTGCTCCAGTAGCCGGGAAGGGTCGCGTCGAGTTTTTCCTTTGTTTCGTCCGAAAGCTCTGCAAGCCGTCCCCCGAGCGCGACGAGCGTGTCGGTCGCCATCACGCCGAAGCCGCCGGCATTTGTGATAATGGCCAGCCTGCCCCCGCGCGGAAGGTACTTGGAATCGAGGACTGCCGCTGCATTGAACAGGTCGGAGAACTCACTGACCCGTATTACGCCGACCCGTTTGAACGCCGCGTCATAAACCTGGTCGTCGCCTGCCATGGAGCCTGTGTGCGATAGTGCCGCCTTTGCGCTTTCGGAAAACTTGCCCGGTTTTACGACAACAATCGGTTTTGTACGGGCAAAACCCCGCGCCGAGCTCATGAACCGTTTTGCGTTGCCGACCCCCTCCATGTACAGCATCATGCTCCGGGTCCTGTAATCCTCGCCGAGATAGTCGATAAGGTCGGCGAAATCGACGTCGATCATCGATCCTAAGGATGTGAACATGCTGAACCCTATATGGGCCCGCACGGCCCAGTCGAGGATGGCGCTGCCCAGGGCCCCGCTCTGGGATATGAAGGCAACATTGCCCGTATCAGGGCTTGACTTCAGGAACGATGTGTTGAGATTGACGGTGGGGCGGATCACACCGATGCAATTCGGCCCTATTATCCTCATGCCGTATCTTTTCCGGACCTCTATGATGCGGTCCTCGAGTTCCTTTCCGGCTTCCCCGACCTCCTTGAAACCCGCCGATATGATAATGATCCCCGCGATGCCCGCCTCGCCGCATTCCTCGACGATCCCCGGCACGGTAGCCGCCGGCGTCGCTATGACCGCAAGATCGACCTCCCGGTTGATGGATGCAATGCCCGGGAAGCACTCCCGGTCGAAGAGGGCCTTCCTTTTGGGATTGACGGGAAATATCTCCCGTTCTCCCGGACCGGTCAGGTTCTCCATGATGGACCTGCCGACCGACCCCTCCACATCAGTCGCCCCGACAAGAGCGACAGTCTTCGGATTAAAAAGCGCATTCAGGTCCCCGGGCTTCATATGCACCTCCCTGCAACTATTATACAACAGATATCGTTCTGCGGACTGCGTTAAAAAACGTTCTGCGTTCTGCGTTAGAAACCGTTCTACGTTCTACGTTCCGCGTTCTACGTTGTTTCATTCCCGGTAAATACAGGGAAAGCATCATTCCGGCGCACCTCCCCGCCGTCATTCCCGCGAAAGCGGGGATCCAGCGG
>CALMFJ010000041.1 GCA_937862865.1 uncultured Pseudomonadota bacterium
CGGTGCTCCACCGGGACACGTCCTTCCTGCCCACAAACCGCAGGGCCTGGGCCTCGTGGAATTATCGTCACGAACCGTCCATGCCAAAGACGTGTCCGGCTATGGTTACCTACTACATGAACCACCTTCAGCACCTGGAGGCACGGGGTCAATACTGCGTCACCCTGAATCCCTGGAAACCGGTGAAGGCATCGGAAATCGTCAGAGAAATAGTCTACTCCCATCCGATGTACACTTTTGAATCCATGGCAACGCAGCCGGAACTGCATTCCCTCAACGGGAAACGAAACACATACTTCTGCGGCGCCTACTTTGGCTACGGGTTCCACGAGGACGGTACTCGCTCCGCCGTGGAGGTAGCGCGCCTTTTCGGAATCGAGCTATGAGCGCGTTTCTATACAACGCTTTGATCGAGCATCACCGTCACAAGCCCAGGGATCACCGGTTCGGCTACCCCTTGTATCTCTACGGCTTCGACCTGAAGGATCTGCCTGAGTTGGACCGCAGGATCTTCTTCTTCGGCTATAACTGCTTCCGACCTGCATCGCTTTACGACAAGGACTACCTCGACAGCGGCCCGGGTACGATCCGCGAGAAGTTGGACCGTTTTCTTGCGCAGGAGGGCTTTGGCGAAACTGTCGCCCGGGTTTTCCTTGTCACCTCGCCGCGCTACTTCAACTATGTCTTTAACCCCGTAAGCTTCTATTATCTTTTCGCGGCCGACGGGGCCCTCGTGGGAAACGTGGCTGAGGTGAACAACACCTTCGGGGAAAAGCATCTCTACATCCTGCGCTCGCCCGGCTGGGTAAACGGCGATCATACCGCCAAATACCTTACGGAAAAGGCCTTCCACGTCTCCCCCTTTAACCGTATCGAAGGGACATATGAATTTTTCTTCGCCGATATTTCGAATAAGCTCGAAGTGAGGATCAACATCCGGCAGGCCGGCGAGGTCGTCTTCGAGGCCCTCCTCCGGGGATCGCCCGAACCGTTGACCGCAGCGAGCCAATTGAAGATGTTCCTGCGCCACCCGATCGTGCCGCATCTCTCCATGCCGCGCATCCTGTACGAAGCGGCAAAGCTCTCCTTCGGGAAAAAGCTGACCTATCACGACAAGCCTGTACCGCGCAGCCCCATGACGATCCGCACCAACCCGCCCACCTTTGTGCAGCGTAAATGCATGGGGGTCGTCTTCAATGTCCTGGGCCGCGGCAGGACAGGCTCGCTCCGCATGACCATTCCCGACGGTTCTTCAAAGACCCTCGGCGAGGAGACATCGGCGGACCGGGTGGAAATGATCGTGAAAGACTGGCGGTTCTTCTCCCGGCTCATCTTCGGGGGCGACATCGGGCTTGGGGAATCCTACATGAATGAAGAGTGGGAAACACCTGATCTGACAAAGGCCCTGGCCTGGTTTATCCGCAACTGGGAGTCCTTCTTCGGCCGTCACGAACACCTCGAGCCCTTCTTCGACAGGCTCAACCGGATCCTGTACCCCATTGCGGAGAACACAATCACCGGGAGCAGGAAAAATATCATTACCCACTACGATCTGGGCAACGAATTTTTCAAGGTCTTTCTCGATCCTTCGATGACGTACTCCTGTGCTCGTTACCTCAACGGGAAAGAGACGCTCGAGGAGGCCCAGAAGAACAAGCTGCAGGAGATAATCCGCAAGGCCGTAATCGGACCGGACGACCACGTCCTCGAGATCGGCTGCGGCTGGGGGAGCTTCGCCGTCGAAGCAACCAGGACGACGGGCTGCCGGTTGACGGGGGTCACCATCTCTGATGCCCAGTACGAGTATGCCCGCGAGCGCATCCGGATGGAAGGGCTCTCAGACCGGGTGGAGATAGTACTGAAGGACTACCGCGAGATCGAGGGCCGCTTCGACCGGATTGTCTCCATCGAGATGCTCGAGGCCGTGGGCGACAAATACTTCGAGAAGTTTTTTGAATGCTGCGATCGGCTCCTCAAACCCGGCGGCGTCATGGTTCTGCAGTTCATAAGCATCCCGGACCGGCGCTACGACAATTACCGCAAGGGCCACGACTGGATCCGCAAGCACATCTTCCCCGGGGGAGGGCTTCCGTCGCTGGCCGTTGTGATGGAGGCCCTGGCGAAAAGGACCGGCCGCCACGTGCAAAGTGTGGGTAACCTCGGCCCGGATTACGCCCTGACGCTGCGGAATTGGCGCGGCCGCTTCCTGGCGGGAATCAACGAGGTGGCCGCCCTGGGCTTCGACCGCACCTTCCAGCGCAAGTGGGTCTACTACCTTGCGGGCTGCGAGGCCTGTTTTGCTACACGCTATCTGGGCAATCTGCAGATGGTGATGGTGAAGTCGGAAAACGGCTATTGATGCTCCCACCCTGATCTTCATTCCTCTCCGGGGGCGAAGGTAAACGATGTTTAAGCTGCAAAGTAAGGGAGGATAATGCCCTTACCCATATATTTTACAACAAGCAAAGGAGTATAGTCCATGAAATACAAAAGCTACGTCGGAATAATACTGCTGGTGTCGATTGTGGCCCTGGCAAGCTGCGCAGGAGGAAAACCAATGACTCTAAAGAACTATTATCAGGAACTGGTAGCGACGGACCCGGCGAAGACGGCCCTGGTGAAGGCGGGCTCGGCCGAGGAAAAGGCTGGTATCGAAGCCTTCAAGGCTTATTACAAGGTCTTTGCTGAAGACGTAATCCGTCGGGATACGAAAACTTTGTATGCGCAAGAGGCTTTCTTCAAGGACGGCTACAAGGAGGTGAAGGGCGTCGACGCCATCGAGACGTATTTCATCGCGACGACCAAGGCCATCGCGTCTTGCAACTTCGATATCATTGACGTGAGCGTGCACGAGGGCAATTACTACTTCCGCTGGATCATGAAGCTCAGGCTCAATCGCGACAAGGACAACCCGATTGAGCAGGTCGGCATGTCCCACGTACGCTTCGCCTCCGATGGAAAAATTAT
>CALMFJ010000042.1 GCA_937862865.1 uncultured Pseudomonadota bacterium
TGCCCGCATTGCTCAATGCCGGGATGACAAGGAACACCGCAAGCAAAACCAATACTAACTTCTTCATTCTTGCCTCCTTAGGATTATTTTTTGCACCTTTAAACATAGTTGTCGTCACTCCACCTCCCTCTATTAACTTTTTTTAATTTTATATCAGCCGGCTGGAAAACTGTCAAGGGAAAAATTAACTATTTTTAATAAAAAACCCCTTTATTTTCTTTCGCTCCAAAAACTCCCCTGTTGGTCCTTTCCTGTCCGCGCATCAAGGTCCTGGAATATCCGTCCCCTGAGGCCCCGGCAGTCCGATATGCGACCTTCCTGTTCCGGTATAGCACGTATTGGCTGCAGTAATAATACTCAGTTGTGCTATACTTGTTGAATCAACCTAAAAGGAGGACATATGGAAGCGAAAGAAGTCAGATTGCAGGGCCTTTTTCAGACCTATGGGAAAACCATTATTCTGCCTTACGACCAGGGGCTCGAGCACGGGCCGCGGGATTTTTTCAATGCGCGGCATGCGGAAAACCCTCTCCATATTATCGATATAGGGAAAAAAGGCCATTACAATGCGGTCGTACTGCATATCGGGAACGCGAAGCGCTTTTTCAAGGATATGTACAACCAGGTGCCGCTTGTGCTCAAGGTAAACGGAAAAACGGAGATCCCGTCCGATGAGGAACCCCTGTCCCCCGTCACGGCAACGATCGATGAGGCCCTCCGGCTGTCCGCGATCGCGGTAGGCTACACCCTCTACGTCGGGTCTCCCCGCCAGGACGAAGATTTCGAACAGTTCACGTATGTCAGGGAAGAAGCCCACAGCGCCGGATTGCCGGTCATTGTCTGGTCGTATCCCCGGGGGCGGGAGATCGAAGAAAAGGGGGGCAAGAACAGCCTGTACGCGATCGAATACGCGGCCCGCGTCGCCTCGGAGCTCGGGGCGGACGTTATCAAGGTGAACGTCCCGAACCTTAAGAAGAACTCCTCGATCCCGGCGCCTTACCGTGATTTCGAGACAGACCTGCCCGAGGCGGTCAAGAGGGTCATAGGGGCCGCTGCCGGTGTTCCCGTGATCTTCGCCGGCGGGGAAATGGTCTCGGATGACGACCTCCTGCAAAAGGCCAGCCTGTGCATCCGGGCGGGAGGCTCAGGCTTCATCTTCGGGCGCAACATCTGGCAAAGGCCCATCGAACAGGCCCTTGACATTACGCGGAAGCTCAGGGAGGTCATCAGAACACAGCGGCAGAAAAAATAGCGGCCATGCAACCGTTCAGGGTCCTCGATCATGACGCGGATATCCGGATCGAAGTTTACGGGGTATCGCGGCGGGGCCTGTTCGAGAATGCTGCGAAGGGTATCTTTTCGCTCGTGACGGATCCAGGCCGGGTCCGGCCTGTCGTCGAGAAAAGGATCTCCGTGAGAGGCAACGGTGAACTGCTCGTTAATTTCCTCAATGAACTCCTTTTTATCTGGGATGTTGAGCGGTTCATACCCAAAGAGATCTCCGTTGATTTTGTAGCGGATGGCGTGAACGCCGTTCTGAAAGGGGAAAATTTCGACGAGGCAAGGCATTCTGTTCTGCTGGAGATGAAAGCGGTCACGTATCACAACTTCGCGATAACCGAGCGTAACGGCGTGTTCACGGCAACCTTTGTTATCGACGTGTGAGACGATGATCATCGATGTGATCTATGGGCGAGCTGGAAAAACTTGAAAAGGTCGATGACAACCGCTTTCTCATACGAAAAAGCGGGGGAATGCGCGTCGACGGGGTCGTGTATGTCGATGAAGAGCTCCTCAAGGGCCTCGGCAACGACGAGAGCCTGAAACAGGTGGAAAATGTCGCCACGCTCCCGGGCATAGTCAGGGCCTCGCTTGCCATGCCCGACATCCACTGGGGGTATGGCTTCCCCATAGGGGGCGTTGCGGCCTTCGACAACGATACCGGCATCATATCGCCCGGCGGGGTCGGCTACGATATCAACTGAGGGGTCAGGCTCCTGCGCTCCGTGTTGAGCGCCGAGGACATCAGGGGCAGGCTTAAGGATATTGTGGAAGGCCTTTTCCGCAACATCCCGAGCGGTCTCGGGTCGCGCCGGAAGGACATCCGGCTCACTTACAGCGAATTGAAGGCGGTGCTGAAAAAAGGGGCCCGCTGGGCGGTGTCCAACGGTTTCGGCACCTCATTGGACATCGAGCATATCGAGGACAGGGGATGTCTCGACGATGCGGACCCCGAGGCGGTCTCCGACAGGGCATACGAGCGGGGCAAGGACCAGCTGGGCACGGTGGGAAGCGGCAATCATTTTGTGGAGGTCGGGTATGTTGCGGAAATTTTCGACCCGGATGCCGCTTCCGAATTCGGGCTTTTTCAGGGCCAGGCAACCGTAATGATACACACGGGCTCGCGGGGGCTCGGGTACCAGGTCTGTGATGAATCCATCCGGCAGATGCTTTCCGCCGCGGCGAAATACGGCATCGATCTCGCTGACCGGCAATTATGCTGCGCCCCGCTTGAATCCCCCGAAGGCCGCCGCTATCTTGCCGCGATGGCCGCGGCCGCCAATTACGCATTCGCCAATCGCCAGATGATAACGCACTGGGTGCGCGAAACCTTCGAACATGTCTTCCGGGCAAGCGAAGCATCGCTCGGTCTGTCCCTCGTATACGACGTGTGTCACAATATCGCCAAAAAAGAGAAGCATGTCGTCGAGGGTAAGGAGGTCACCCTCTGCGTGCACCGCAAGGGGGCCACACGGGCCTTTCCCCCGGGCCACAGGCTCGTGCCGGAAAGGTACCGGAATGCCGGACAGCCCGTCCTCGTCCCCGGGGACATGGGGCGGGCCTCCTACGTGCTTGCCGGGACACACCGGGCCATGGAAGAGACGTTCGGCAGCACCTGCCACGGGGCAGGCAGGGTAATGAGCAGGAACCAGGCGATCAAGGCCGCCCGCGGGCGGTCCATCACGCAGGAGATGGAAAACCGCGGCATATACGTACGGGCAGCCAGCAAGGGTACGCTCGCCGAAGAGATGCCCGAGGCATACAAGGATGTCGCCCGGGTCGTTAACGTCGTCCATCGTGCCGGCATCTCGAAGCTCGTCGCGAAGATAGTACCGCTCGGCGCGATCAAGGGATGAAA
>CALMFJ010000043.1 GCA_937862865.1 uncultured Pseudomonadota bacterium
AACCTGAAAAACCGGGGCAAAAGCTATTCACATATTCAAGGACGTCCCCGGGCCCGACCCCGTTAAGAGTTCGGACACCGTTAAGGCGCAACCGGTGACAAAGCAGGACGAGAAGGAGATCTCCCGGCCTTGCCAAATCCATCCTGAGGTTTTAATATTAACGAAAATAGGGAGATCGGGGAATGCGTTTCCCCTCGAGTGTAATTTTTAACCCGCGGGCGCGCCTGCCGTTCTCAAAGGAGGGGAGATGATGCTGACGAAAAGAACTGTCCTGGTTTTTTTGTTCGTACTGCTTCCCGTGTGTTTCGCGACGGCAGCGGGCCCGGCCGCGAAAGACGGGGCCAGTGATCACGGCAAGCAGCCCTGGGTGGTTGATATCAACGACCTGACAAAGAAAAATACAAATTTCCGTACGACGGAGTGGACCGGGAGCCATCTACAGATGACGGTCATGTCGATCAAGCCCGGCGAGGAGATAGGGCTTGAAAAGCACGATAAGGGGGACCAGTTCATACGTGTGGAGGAGGGCAAGGCGCGTGTCGTGATGGGCCCGACCAGGGAAAAGATGACCTTCGACAGGAAGGTTTCGGATGACTGGGCGATATTCATCCCGGCAGGTTTTTGGCACAATATTATCAACGAAGGTGATAAGCCGCTGAAGGTTTACGCTATCTACGCTCCGCCGGAGCACCCGGCGGGCACGGTGCACGAAACTTTTGAGGAGGCGGAAGCGGAATAAGGGAGGCGCGGGGACGTCCCCGGGCCACACGTTCCCAGACCCTCCAGACCCCTAGCGTTCTGATTCCTGGCTTCCTTGCGCACCAAACTGTTTGAGCAACGAGATTGCTTCGGGAGATTTTGCGTAGTCTAGAGCTGTTTTGCCCGATTTGTCCCGGACGGACGTATTGGCTCCAAGAGACAGAAGTAATCGAAGGGCATAAAGATTGTTCCAGACCGCGGCTTTGTGAAGAGGGGTCTGGCCCTTCCCGTCGATTGCTGAAAGGTTGGCACCTTTTTTAATGAGCTCATTCAATAGTTGTTCATTATAGGACATGTCCCGTTTCCTGGTCGAATTGAAACCATAGCTTGTATAATGCACTGCTGAATGCAGCGGGAACGTTGTTATGTAATCCGCCAGCTCACTGGAGGTACCGGAAAGGTTTACATTTGCACCTTCACCGAGTAAGAACATTACGTTGGAATTCCTTCTGGGATCATCGCCAAGAATGGAAACTGCACGTAATAAGGCTATCTCCCCGTTTGGATCGGCCTCATTGACTTTTGCTCCTCTGGCCAATTGCTCCTTCAAGTTGTTCGCATTACCGAAGCAGGCCAGCCAGACAAATCTTAGCTGCGCAATTTCGACTGCGCCGGGCCTTTTAGCTCCTCGGCTTGCGAGCAGATCGACAATTCTGTTATGGCCATGTCTCGCCGCCTCCTCAATGGGCGAAAGCTTATACCTCGGGCCTATCTCGGTGTAAGGCCATAATTTCGGGTCTGCCCCCTTATCGAGGAGCAGCTTTACAAGATCATAATGCCCGCCCGTTACAGGCCAGAACAGGATCGTATCGTCATAACCCGCCTGCAGCCTGGCTTTGTTCTGGAACAATATGCCGAACGCCTCAACGCACTTTTTGACAACCTCCGCGCGGACGTTTGCGGGACCAATCTGGGAGGTACAGACCCTAACATGCCTTGAAAGGATTGATTCGCTGTATTTACCTCTCGTTATGAGCGCATTCGGGTCGGCCCCATTGGACAGGGCGCGCCTTATGCCGTCAATATCTACGACGACATTGTAATGGTTGTTCTTGTCGCTGAAAATGGAATCGTACAACCGCTGGTTCCAATCCTCCGCTATGGCGGATGTGGTTAGCGAGACTAAGATAATCAAGACAATAATACCGGCTGAATTTTTCATATTAGCTCCTCTCTGGCTGTATGATGATCATGCTCTTTGCTTAAAACGCGTCAGTCATAATACAAGGCAACCCCAGGTTTCGGAAGTTTAGTTGCTGTGATTTCCCTATATTACAACACCTGCATTGTCATTCCAACACTTAAGGAAAAAGGCTCCTCGTTCCAGTTATGGCATAGGGCCGCGCCGGGACGTCCTTGAATATGTTAATATCCCAAATTGGACGGCTTCCCTGTTGTTGCAAGTTTGCCTCTTTACAGGGCATATGCTGTCGCCGAAGGCCTCATTCCGATAGATCCGGAACGGCTCCGGTATTCCAACCTTCGGGTGCGTCAGCTCCGCGTTGTCGTAACCGATAGGTCAACCTGAAAAACCGGGGCAAAAGCTATTCACATATTCAAGGACGTCCCCGGGCCCATGAGTAGTGAAAGCAATAGCCTGATTCCCTGTGATCAGACACGCGAAAGCCTCTTTACATCAACGGCAGAGTGTAGTATCAATTAAAAGTTTTCCGGGGGACATTCCGAAAATACTCCTGCCGTGCGGAAGCGTAAGCGGTGCCCCTCTCTTTATGTCAGGCTAATTGTAATAAGAGCCTTATACAGGACAAAAGTACAAGAGGTTGAGTCATGGTTGAGCCGGAAGAAATTGTTTCAGGAAAAAATGTGGACAGAGAAAAGGTATCGGATTTTATCAATATCGTAAAAGCCTTAAGAGTCCTTGTACCTAAAGAAGAATTCCCTTATGGCAGAATTAACAAGCTGCTTGGAATGGCTCAAAGACACGGTGATTGTTTTTGTGAAAGCTGCCAGGAAAAAAGAAAAAAGGAGGGTCAGAGATTCAGTCGGTCTTTATCCAAGATAGTGCAATTCAGGCAAGAGTATTATAGGGCAGGACGTGCTGGCGAGTTTGAACAAATTGTCAAGGTTGCCAGAAAAGGAGTAGAACTCCTTTTTTCCCTTCAGAAAGCAGGTCTGAATGACGCTGAATTGATAAGGGCAATAATAAAGATTTATCGAAAGAAAGTAATATTTATTTGAGCCCTGCAAACGGCCTATGGGGCCTCCCCCGGTCTGGCAAATATATCCTGTTAAGTCTTCTTTGTTTCGTGGTAACATAACGTGCATTATGTGCTGAAGCGGGGGTCAGGTAAAATTCCTGATCCTCAGAGGGGTTTAGGGTATGAAAGGGCCGTTATTATATATTGCAATAGCTTTCGGGGTTTTACTGGTTTGTTGGTTATTGTGGTGGGCACTGATCATTGGCAGTGTGGTCTTTGGTTCGGTACGTCACAAAAAAGAAAAAAGAAAAGAGGAAGAACAGAAAAAGCCTGAAACCCTCAACTCCCCTTCCTGATCTTCACAACCGTTGTTCAAACATCTGTCCGTTTTAGTAATCCACGGGACAGGGACGCTCCTCAAAAATTAAAAAGCCAGCGGGGCCCCGGGTGCACAGGGTGGCCCTGCATGACTATGTCGGCAACCTGATCGATCTGAATATTTGAAGAGCGTCCCCATGATCACCGCGATTGCTCACGGGCAGGATTGGTCCGGTCCCGTGACCTTGAAGGACGAGATGCGATCGTTCCAGTTCTCTGAACCGGACAGGTTGGCGTTCTGGCTGCCCAGGGAGGGATAGTCCCGGCCGCTCGACAGGGTCATGCAGCGGCCGCCGTAGTTGATATGCTCATAGATGAGCACCCGGACCCCGGAACCCACCTTGACCGACGAGATGCGGTCGTTCCATTTCGCTCCCGACGTGGTGTTATACCTGGTCAGGTCGGGGATGTTCGCACCCTTGCCAAATTCCGCGGAGGCGCCGCCATAGTTGCTGTTCTCGAAGAAGAAGGCCTTGTTGGCGTTAGGGCTGCCCATCGGGTTGGTATAGTTTGAGCTGCACGGCGGGTTGCCGCAATGGTATGAAATGCTGCCGGCCTTATCGACTGCCTGATAATAGGTCTGCGCCAGGGTGGTTCCCATGTCGCTATCTCTTTGGGCTTGCGACGCGTGGGCCCGGGGATCTCGGCCCCCTATCTCTTCTCGCTTTTCTTGTGATACAATGGTCCGTTGAGGGTATCTCTGCTAGAAGGAGGAAGATTGACAAAAACGAATTACACGGTATCACACTACCTCCTCGATCGCCTGCAGGAGGTTGGCGTCAGGCATCTTTTCGGGGTTCCGGGGGATTATGTTCTCGATTTCCTGGATGAGGTCATTGCCAGTCCCATCCAGTGGGTGGGGACCTGCAACGAGCTGAACGCCGGTTATGCGGCAGACGGTTATGCCCGGATGAATGGGGTGGGTGCCGCAGTCGTGACGTATGGAGTGGGAGGGCTGAGTATTGTGAATGCCACAGCGGGGGCGTTTGCGGAAGAGGTGCCCCTGATCGTCATCAGCGGGGCCCCGCCGGCCCGGCGCAGAGAATCCGGGGCCCTGGTCCACCATCTCATCTCAAACTACTATGTTCAGCTGGAGATCTTCAGGAAAGTAACGACCGATGCGACCATACTGACGGACCCCGGAAAAGCCCCCGATGAGATTGACAGGGTTATCCAGAATTGCATTTCCCGGAAACTGCCCGTCTACCTGGAGCTGCCTTCCGACATAACGAATGCACCGTGCCGCCCGCCTGAGGAAATGCCCGATGCCGCGCCGTGGGCCTCCGACGAGGACGCCCTCGCGGAATGTGTAACGGAGGCCGCCCGCATGCTCGACAACTCCGGGCATCCCCTGATGCTTGCCGGTGTGGAATTGCTGCGCTTTGGCCTCGGGGGCGAGGCGCTCCGCCTGGTTGAAGCGGCCGAGGTCCCTTTTGCCACAATGCTGAGCAGCAAGTCCGTATTGCCCGAGCTTCACCCCCAGTTTGCCGGCATATACCAGGGCGGCTGGAGCCGGGAAACGGTGCGCCGGCAGGTAGAAAGCTCTGACTGCATCCTGTCTCTCGGGGTTTGGATAACGGACCTGGACACGGGATTGTTCAGTATGAATCTCGACAACCGGCGGATGATCGCTGCCGGAAGGGACGAGGTTCGCATCGGCAACCATTACTACCGCAAGATACACTTGAAGGATTTCATCCGGAGGCTGACCTCAGCGGTCCGGCCGCGTTCGTACCTGGCTTCCCATCCGGCAGAATCGTTGCGCCCGAGGGGCCCGTTCGTGCCCGAGGCGTCGCGCGTACTCACAGCACCACGACTGTACGAATGTCTGGACTGTTTTCTCGATGACCGGATGGTCCTGCTCGCCGAACCCGGCGACGCCTTCTGTGCAGCCCCGGAATTCCACATAGAAGAGGCAGAGAACTTCATCGTCCAGAACTACTATTCTTCTATTGGCTACTGTACCCCGGCAGCTTTAGGCGTCGGGCTGGCGCGTCCCGAAAAACGCCCGGTGGTCCTCACCGGCGACGGGGCGTTCCAGATGACGGCGCAGGAGGTCTCCACCCTGATACGCAAACGGTGCCCCGCCGTCATACTGGTCATCAATAACGATGGCTATCTCATTGAACGGGTCCTCCACGAAGACGGTCCGTACAATGACATCCACATGTGGCGCTACTCGATGCTGCCCGGGGTGTTTGACGACGGGTCCGGTGCAACAGGCATACGTGTCAGCACGGAGGAAGAGCTCGATCAGGCCTTGAAGACGGCTTCTCGGGCGGAGAACAAACTCGTGCTTATAGAGGCCTGTCTGCCGGACCGTGATTGTTCCGCGGGCCTTAAGCGTCTCGGGGAGGGCTTCCGTCAGGCACAGCAAAAGAGGTGAGGGCTGACGCAGGGCTTTTAAGGGCCCTCACGTGTTATGGCAGGAGGTGAACGGAAGGGCTATGGGCGAGGTATGGATGGCGATCGGATTGACCACATTCGCAGGCATGGCCACAGGGGTGGGGAGCATCATTGCCTTCGCGGCCAGGAGGACCAATTTCCGCTTCCTTTCGGTTTCAACCGGATTTTCGGCGGGGGTCATGCTCTACCTGGCTTTTGTGGAGATATTTTTCAAGGGCTCGGCGGTACTCGTAGAATGTTACGGCACGACAGCTGGTCACTGGGTCAACGTGGGTTCGTTTTTCGGAGGCATTCTTTTTATCGGCGTCATTGATTACCTTGTTCCCTCGGCGGAGAACCCGCACGAGACGCATGCGGAGGAGGAGTTCGCGCCTCTTCACGGGGTCCCGGCACGCCTGTCCGCAGACGAAGAGGCCGAAGGCAGCCGGCAGATGCATGAGGGCAGATTGATGCGTATGGGCCTGTTTACGGCCCTCGTCATTACAATACATAATCTGCCGGAGGGCCTTGCTACGTTTCTTTCTGCGCTCAAAGACCCCGGGGTAGGCCTCGCCATCGCAGGGGCCATAGCAATTCACAACATTCCCGAAGGCATCAGTGTTTCCGTGCCCATCTTTTATGCCACGGGAAAGCGGCGGCAGGCTTTTATGTATTCTCTTCTGAGCGGGATGGCCGAACCCGTGGGCGCGATCGTCGCTTACCTCGCATTGAGGTTCTTTCTGCCGGGCAGCTCCGGTGTGATCCCCGGCCAGGTAATGGGAGTGCTCTTTGGCTTCGTCGCCGGGATCATGGTATATATAAGCCTCGACGAACTTCTGCCCACGAGCCGTGCGTACGGCAAAGGGCACGACAGCCTCCTCGGGCTTGTCGGGGGAATGGCCGTTATGGCTTTCAGCCTGTTGTTGATGAAAGGGTAAGCTCCCTGCAAGCACGAAAGGAGCCAGGCACTACCATTCGTAGAACACCTTGTAATTCCGCTGCCCCACTCTGGACGTGAGCCACCTGCCGATCTTTTTCCGGTCGATCGTGCCAAGAGAGCCCTTTCTGGCTTTGAAGACGATGATGTCGACTTTCTTCGCACCCTCAACGCCATCCCTGAACGCTGCGGTCTCGGCATACGCGCAGGCTGTTATCTGCGGGTACAGGGATTTGATCTCTGCCAGAAGCTGCCGCCCCATCCCGGCCCTGCGCCGCGCTTCGTCCTGCCGGCTTTCCTTATCCTTGAGCAGCATGTTGAGACGGTTTATTTCCCCCTTCAGGGCGCCAACCTGGCCTTCCCGGCTTTTGATCTCCCCTCTCAAGGAATCGATCTGGGTTTCCTGCCGGGTAATGTGGTCGATGGAGAAGCCCTGTTTAAAGACCAGTTTCGACGTATCCAGGGAAAAATCCTTTGCCCGTTCTGCAATGATCCTCTTCTGAAGGTCGTTCAGCGTGCTGCCGCCGTAGATAAGGGTGATCGTCCTGCCGCTCGGGTCTACCTCATCTTTCAAAAGGTAGTTGCCTTCAATGATGCTCACGTTCCGCGTGAAGCGGGCGGCATTCTCCAGAAAAGACTCCCTCTGCACCAGGACGTAACCGAAATATATGCTGGGGATAATAGTGATGAGGATGATAACAGTGATTGCCCGGTTTATACGTTTTTTCCGGACATCATCGAGTATGGAGCGTATGGGGAAATTCAATACCTGGGAGACGGCAATAGAGGAAAGAGCGATGAAGACCGTATTGATGGTGAAGAGATACAGGGCGCCGAAAAAGAAAGAGAACTTCACCTTGGCCAGACCGTATCCCGCCGTGCACAGCGGAGGCATAAGCGCTGTGGCAATGGCGACACCGGGAATGACGTTGCCCTTGTTCTTGCTGCTGATAGCTACGATCCCGGCCATGCCGCCGAACAGAGCGATCAAGACGTCATAGATGGTGGGACTGGTGCGGGCCAGCAATTCGGAGTGGGCCGTCGATACCGGGCTGACCGTGAAGTAAAGGGTCGAGGCAGCCAGGCTTGCTATGACGGCAAATGTGAAGTTTCTTACCGCTTTGCGGAAAAGGGGGAAATTATATGTGGCCAGGCTGTAGCCCATGCCGTTTATGGGCCCCATGAGGGGGGAGATGAGCATGGCGCCGATGATCACGGCCGTTGAGTTCATGTTGAGGCCGACAGATGCCACGATGATGGCGAAGGCGAGGATCCAGAGGTTTGTCCCCTTGAAGATGATATCCTTTTCGATGGCGGCGTGGATCCTCTCATAATCGTCGATATCGCTGTCGAGGTTTAGCGCCCGAAGCAGTTTCTTGATCATGGTTGCCTCCCTCATCTTAACCGCACTCTCCGCACCGTATTATCTGGCACGCTCGAAGGTAAGGACCCCCCGGAGCATCCCCTTCTCCGGCCAATTCGGATGCACGGCCCACGTTGTCGTTACCTCAAGCCGGTCACCGTCTATTCTGAAGAAACGCGTCTGGTCGGTCCCGACGATCTCGGGGTCCCACGCAACATCGACCCTGGTGGTCCAGCTATCCCCTTTCAGGCGATAGAGGCCTGTGTAAGAAATAAGGCTGTTCATGAGAGCGGCACGGCCATGATCGTCTTTCGCAGGCTGACGCCCCTCCCCCGTCAGGATAAAAAACACCCTTTCCGGGGTGAAGATCACAAAGCCCGTGGCATTTTTCCCCATGGCCGGCTCCTTCTGCCCTGTCGCCTGGATCTCGGCTTCAGACGAGACCAGTTTCCACGTACCAGGAAGTTTACTGCCGTCATCGGCCAAACAGGGGAGCACGGCAACGAGAAGCAGCACAAAACAGAACAGGAATTTTCCGCTCTTTATCATGTACCCTCCGGTTAATGCGGCCCCACATCCATAAATATAGCAGAAAAAGGAAAGGGCATTCCCGAAAAACTGAAAAACCACGCCACAGGAAAGGGCCGACGTGACTGCCCTGTTTGATTTTTGAGGCGTGCCTCACCATATCTGAGGATGTCCCCGGCACCTCATCTCTGGTGCTTGCCTCATATTATACCGGCATTAAATGAATATTGCGCAACAGTATGCGGACTGATACTTTTCCGTGATGTGAGGATTTGTAATTGGTGCCCGCACTAACGTTCCCTCGGGAGCGAGGCGCCCTTTACGATAACGAGTAAACTTCCTACCGTTGGCCCGGCTCCGTGCATATCGGTCCTTAAGGCCATAAGGTTTGCGATGTTGAGAAGGAGCGATTGATGGGTC
The DNA here is from genome assembly GCA_937862865.1 of uncultured Pseudomonadota bacterium. Classification (GTDB taxonomy): domain Bacteria; phylum Desulfobacterota; class Syntrophorhabdia; order Syntrophorhabdales; family Syntrophorhabdaceae; genus Delta-02. The sequence goes on from CALMFJ010000043.1 coordinate 8,930, forward strand.
GTTGCACGGTGAAGAAAAACCGTGGTTTCACCCTTGTGGAACTGCTCGTGGTCATGGTCATTGTCGGCCTCCTTGCCGCCCTTGTGGCCCCCCGGTTATTTCCCAAACTGGGCAAAGGGAAGCAATCGGCCGCAAAGGCGCAGATAATGCTGCTCGGGCAGGCGCTCGACCAGATGCGGCTCGATACCGGACGGTATCCCACCACGCAGGAGGGGTTGAGTGCGCTTGCCGCGAAACCTGCAGGGGCCGAGAACTGGGAAGGGCCTTACCTGACAAGGGGCCTTCCCAACGACCCGTGGGGCAGGCCGTACATCTATCAATGTCCCGGTGCACATGGAGAGTACGATCTGTATTCCTACGGAAGGGACGGTGTGCAGGGAGGGGAAGGAGAGGACAAAGACGTGACGGACCGGGAATAACGTCCGGCACGGCAGATCGTCTGTGCGCATCCGGTCAACAATGATAAAACTCTCCTTTTGACAAGAAAACCCGAATGAACCGCATAACGAAGCTGTACGCACCCCTTACCATGATTGCTGTTCTCGCTGCGGGAACCATAACGGGACAGGCATTTACGCAAGACCAGAAAACTGCCGGTCCTCCGGCTGTCAAAGTCCGGCCCCTGGTCCCGGCACATAGCCCGGCACCCGGGCCTCCGGCCCCGGATCCGGCACCCGCCGCCATGCCTCCTCTGACGGCTGCGCCGCCGCCGTTACCCTCTGCGGGCGCACAACCACGGCACCCGCCGCCGCCCGCCATGCCGCCTTCACAGCCGGAGGCCGCTGGGGTAACCGCTCCGGGCGGCCCGCCCGGCGCGGCGCGGCGTGCCGTTCCTGCCGGGAAGCGATCCGGCGGCGGCCCTCCTATCAGCCTTAATTTTGACGATGCGGACGTGTACCAGGTTATCCAGACGATATTCGGCGACGTCCTTCGGACGAACTACGTTGTGGATGGAAGGGTAAAAGGACGTGTGACATTCCGGTCGATCGCGCCTGTCCCGCGGGAAAGGGTGCTTCCGGTCATGGAAGTTATATTGAGACTGAACGGCATCGGGGTGGTAGAGGACGCGGGCCTCTACAGGATCATCCCTATCAGCGAAATTGCGCGCGAACCGACGCCGATCGCCTTCGGGCGGGATGTTGAAAAGATACCGCTCGAGGGCAAATCGCTCGTCCAGGTGATACCCGTTCTCTATCTTCAGTCTTCTGAGATGGTCAAACTTATCACACCGTTCCTGTCAGCAAACGCGTTTGTCGTCGACATACCGAAGACGAACCAGATCATCGTGGTCGACACCGACGCCAGCGTGAAAAGGATCATGCAGCTTGTCAACGCCCTGGATAATGAGCAGCAGAAAAGGAAGCAGGCCCAGGTCTTCGTCCATCACGTGCAGAACGGGAAGGCGAGGAATGCGGCGGCATTGCTCCAGCAGATATTCCTCGGCGCGCAGCCGGGACAGGCGGCGGCGTTTGAGGCCTCGAGACCGGGCACCGGACCAGGTGGCACAGCGGCGCCCCTGCCTGCCCACATACCCGGTCAGCCCGCATCCCACCGGGAAAGGGGGGCGATCGTATCAGACATCACGAGGATCTTTCACGACGAGGCCATGAACGCGCTTATCATTCTCGCCACGCCGGAAGATTATGCCCTCATCAGGGAGACCGTCCGGCAGATCGATATCGTGCCGCGGCAGGTGGTCATCGAAGGGATCATTGCAGAGGTGATGCTTACGGACAATTTGAGCATCGGCCTGTCAGCCTCTGTTGACACGACCTTCCATTTCGCAGCCAATAAAGTCGACGGTACCCTTTCTTTGAATCCCTCCGGCCTCGATCCCGCCAAACTGCCCGGATCGGGTTTTACCTTCGTCGGTAAAGTGGGGGACCGTGTAAGGGCGGTGGTCTCTGCACTGGCAACGAAGTCCAGGGCAAAAGTGCTTGCAGCCCCGCATATTCTCGTAGCCGACAACCGGGAGGCACGGATACAGGTCGGCCAGCAGGTCCCCGTCGCGACCTCCGAGACATTCGGGTCGACAACCGTGGCACCGCAGAGGACCATCCAGTACAAGGACATAGGCGTCATACTCAAGGTGACGCCCCAGGTGAACGAAAGCGGCCTCGTGTCGCTTGCCCTTGCTCAGGAGGTGTCCACCTTCAGCACTATTGAGCTTTTTTCAAATGAAAAGAATATCATCATCAACAAAACCGAGGCATCCACGAACCTGGTGGTGCAGGACGGGGAAACAATAGTGATCGGGGGCCTGATCAGGGAGGATACCACAAGATCGATCACAGGCATCCCCTGGCTGAGCAAGATACCGCTCTTAGGCCATCTTTTCGGCAACACCACCGATGACCTCTCCCGCACGGAGATCATTATTCTTCTGACCCCCCACGTCATGAAGAACCAGGGGGACGCGAAAAAGGTGACGGACGATTACGTGGACAAGTTCACAGCCACGGGAAAACACGGCATCAAAAAGGATGAGATAAACAAAATGGGCACCGACCAAAAGAACGGAACGCCCGAGGCCGGATCACAGGCCCACGAGGAGTTCGAGCAGGAGATAAAACAGTGAGGGAAGACCTTGAATATGAAGAAGCCGACCGTTAGTTCGTCCGGAAATATATTCATTGACCTGGGATATTCCCCGGATGAGGCCGCCATACTTAAAATGCGTGCCGACCTTATGGCTGCTCTGAGGAAATTCATTCACATTAGAAAACTGACGCAGGTGAATGCCGCCCAAATACTGGGAGTCACACAGTCAAGAGTGTCTGACCTTATCAGGGGAAAATGGGAAAGGTTTAGCCTCGAAATGCTGATAATCCTGGCAACCAGGGCAGGTATGCGTGTTACTCTTAAGACAGCCGCCTGACTCTAAACTGCGTTTCGATTCTTATTTATATCTCGTAATGCTTGCTACCGGTGTTATCGGACTTTCGGTCCCGGTCCCGGCCTTGTTCGCATGGTCGGCCGTGGGGAAGCGGCCGAAGAAGGGTCCGCAGGGGCGGCGTTCGGGGCGGCGGGAGATGTGTAGCCTCCCGGGTCCGATGCGGTTTCGCCTCTGCGTTTTTCCGCAGCCATCAGATGAAAGACCAGCATTTCCTCTCCCCTCACAAGTTTGATCCTGTCGGTCTCGATGGAGGTGACAACGAAGCCGCCCACCATGTCACCCTTTTTGACTGTCACCTGCCGCTTGCCTCTTCCCGGTGAGGTTTTCGGTGATCTCTTGTCCTCGATAAACGCGAGGTTCTCCGTTCCGTTCACAAGTGTGCCGAACAGGATCAGTTCGGGTTTGGGCAGGGCCTGTTCTTTCTTGTCGGGCGGGATGCGCCTTTCGGGATGAAAAAGATTGTTTTCTGCAACGACCGTGAAATCGGACAGAAAAGGGGCCTTCGCCCCGGGGACTCCTTCGGCACCCGCTCCGTGTGCATCTTCCTGCGCGGTGGCGGGCTTCGGCGGCGCAACAGCGGGAATCACTATTTTATGAGAACGCAGGGTAGCCAGGTTTATCCCGAGGCCTATGGCGCCTGCCAGGAGCAGGATGTTGAGCAATGTGATGTTCTTAAGAAGATAATTGAGCATTTTCATGCTACTTGCCCGCCATCAAGGCCGAGATCTCCAGTTTCACCATGAGCTCCCTCGGGCTCCTGAAATCCCGTGTCCTCGTGTCGACTTCCCTCACGGCGAGGTACGGTGTTCTGGTTTCGAGCGAAAAGAGAATATCGTTCAGGTTTCTGATATCGGGGAGCAGGCAATCGAAACTCGTTGTGATGACCTTGAAACTTCCCGCGTCTTCCGGTTTTTCGATCCTCTCGCTCGATATGGTCCCTCCGTGCCCCGTAATGATCGATTTCACCATTTCCTGCAGCGCGGCGCCGGCAAGGGCAGGGGTGTTGCCCGTGAGGATCTTCGGACCGGCAGACTTGCGCTGTTCGCCAAGTTGCGTAAGCTTCTTTTCCAACTCCGGTTGCCGGGCGATCAGGGCGACGTGCTTCGTGAGCATTTTCATCTTCAATTCTCTTTCCTCTCTCATCGTTTTCAAGTCCGATTGAACCCTCACGTAGACATTCTGATAGAGTATGAGGCTAATCAGGACCGCGATCAGAGGTATAGCGACGCGGACCAGGCTACTTCTTCTTTTCATCACCGTTCCCCCCGCCCGCGGGCCTGATTGCGTCGAAGCCTTCGAGCTCCATCTTCAATACGAACCTGTCCGCTTTCAGTTTCTGGTCGCGCATGGTCGGCATTGCAAACTCCACCTTCTTGAGATACTTCGATCGCTCCAGTCTGGAGAGCACCGAGGAGGCGGATGAAGCGTACCCTTCCAGTTCGACCGCCGTATCCGTCATGCGCGCCCTGGTCAGCCAGACGTTCTTCGGCAATACGGCGGTGATCTCCTTCAGGATTGCAAGCATCATGGGGCGGTTTTCCTTGAAGCCTTCGATGGCTGCAATGTCTTTTGCAACGACGTCTATCTCTTTCTTGATCTCTTCGACCTTGCGGACGCCTTCCTTTCTCATCGCGATCTGACGCTCTATCTTCTCCACCCGCTTTGTTTCATGGACGAGGGGGGCGACGAGGCAGGGGATGACGAGGCCGATGGACAGGAGGATGAGTGCGATGGTGACGGCCATGGGTTGTCTGCGGGCCGTGTTCGCGCCCCTGGAAAGCAGATCGGGCCGATTGACGTTGGGCAGTACCGATTCCAGACCGCCGCCGATCGCTTTGTCCCGTAGCGGCCCGTTGCCGTCAGGAATGCGGTATTTGCGCCGTATATGTTCTTTCCGGACCAGCTCAAGTCCCGAAAACCCTGTCGTCACCCTCTCGACAGTGATGCGGTGCGCTGAAAGTGCGGCCAGGTACGCATGGAGACGATCGGCCGGACAGGCAAGGACGAAAAGCTTTACCATCCGATCGTCCTCGTCAACGATGCAGAAGTCGTAGCATGCTTCGTCGGCCGCAAGAGGCGTGATCCTGTCCAGTTCATAGGCCACGACGTCCGCGAGGTTTTCTTTGACCGCGCGGGGCATCTCAGTTGTCCTTGCGATGACCCACTCCTGCGGCATCACCAGGGTGATCTTTGATCTCTTGCCTGGCTTCGATGCATTGAGTGCAAGCGAAAGCATGGAGGCAAAGGTGTCCGGGGTAAGGGGTTTATTATTCTCCGCCGTGTACTCGTGGAGCAATCTGGTTCGTATCCTTGAAAGAAACCGTGAAATGCGGACAACGCAGAGGCCGTTCTTCTCGACGGAAACGCACGTGCACCGTTTCGGGTAAAGAAAGCCTTCAAGATAGTTGCCCGTGAGGGCATTGCCGAGCAATTTTTCCAGGCGCTCGCATTTGTTGACCATCGTTACACATGCTTGCCCGGCTTTCTTTATATCGAAGGTCATTTTCATTGCAGGTTGCCTGTGCTCGGGCACTTGTAGTAGAGATACCTGAAGCCGCCGTTTGCATCGAGCATGATAACCGCTTTTACTCCGAAGCCTGTTCTTTTACCGGGCTTGTGCCCGACCGATTCGATGGTGAGGGTATTTGAGCCGCCGCCGGGGCCCGCATAGTTCAGCATCTCCTCATAGCCATCGCCGATCGCCGCCGCCAGGTCCTGCTGGTTTGCCATTGCGCCGGTCTCGCGGCGCCCGTATATCGTGTCCGCCAGCCCTTCGGTCATGCGGGGGATCGCCATGAGCACTTCTTTCGGGGCGGTGCTCATGTTGACGGTGGCCGCACCCGAATGGACGGTGATGAAATGTATGATACCCGTGCGGTTTTCGTTGCCATACAGCACGTCCCGGGCCATTCCCTTCACCAGGATGAGCTCCTCCGGCGTTTCGAAGCCGGCATTTCTCGCCCTGTATGGCATGGGAAGGGACATGTAGTAGTTGTTTTCCGCACCGTGCAGCCTGCGGGCGTCGTCCGCATCTTTCCAATCGAGGATCGAATCCACGATCGTATCTGCCTCTTCCTCGCTGCTCCCGAATTTGCGCAGAAGGTTGTTGAGCAGGATGCCGGTTTTGTCGGTGAGCGCATTGATATCGATCTTGCCCGATTCGTCGGTGACCCGGAACGTGTAGCTTCCCGTTCCCAGCTCGCGGGTATAGGCAGTCCCGTCGGTCCTTATCATCGCCGTGGCGCCGGCCGCGTTCCTCATCTTCGACATCCTCCCATACGCGAGCTCGACAATGGCCCTCTGAATACCTGCTTCGGCGAGATATTTCTGTTCCATCGACTCCTTAAAACCCATGGTTGCATACGTGTCCATCTTTGCCATGACGGCAAAGGAAAGCGCGACAACGGAAAGCAGGGTAATGGTCCATACAACGGCCATGAGGGCAAAGCCATGCTCGTGTTCCCGTCGGCCCGTCTGCCCGGTCATACGGTCCCTACATCACGCCGGGCGGCGCCTGCGTCACTGCGGCCCCGCCTGTCCTCATCGGTATGATGAGCGAATGTTTCATACCGTCCTTTGTCAAATTCACAGATATCCATTGCGGCAGGGTTCTGTCGTCCGTCCACAGGTCCGTTTCCACCGGTCCCCCTGTCTCCGGGTCCCTCGAGAAGTACCCGAAATAGATGTCGTCAAACCCTTCGAGGAGCCTCGTTTGTTTTTCGTTTTCCCTGCCGATCGTATGTTCGCTCGCATACAGGACGTGCCTGCCCTTTTCATTCTGCCCGAGCCTGTACGTCACGTGCACAAAACCTTTTTCCCCGTCCCATATCGAATAATTGCTCGCGAACATGAGCACGTCGCGCCCGCCCTTGAAATACGGTACTTTCACACCCTGTTTTTCGTGTGTGAGCGGAAATGCCGACTGGACCTGCGCGTCGATAATGGCGAGGGACATTCTGAACCTCTCGAGCCTCCCGATATTCTTTTCGCCTGAGTCCACGGAACGATAGCCAAGCCGTATAGCCCCCGAGATGACGGTAATGATCACCGCAAGCAACGCCACGGAAACCATGAGCTCAAGAAGGGTGAACCCCTTGTTTTTCGCAGCATGGCCATGGTCTGCGCTACGGTCACCTGCCGGTCTTGTGGCCAACGGTCCCATCCTGCCGGTGTTTATTGACGAGCTTCACGGTCTTCAGATATGTCACCTTCTCCGTCGACCCCTTGCGCCACTTCACCGCAAGGCCTATCTCCATTGCCCTGTACGGGAGACTGTCGGTCTCCCGGCCCATCACCTCCGAGACCGTCGTCTCTATCCTGTAACCGTTCACCGTAACCTCGGTGAATGTGCCTGCCTGCAGGTTGTCGTCATTGAGGACACGTTGCAGGCTGACCTCGCCCTCCCATGCGGCATTAAGATAGTCCTCCGACGCACGGATGGTGCGCAGGCTCCCGGAAAAAAGCTCGAAAACCACTGTGAGAGCGATAGCGAGCAACGCAATGGCAACCAGGACCTCAAGCAGGGTAAAGCCACCCGTCCCCGCTGCCGCCGCCGGCCGCTTCTTCGTCATCGCCTCATCTCCTTTACCGTCACCGATCCTGCGACCGGGTCGGTGTCGACCCGCAGGGCCTTGTCTTTGTTCTTCACGATGACGCTGCCCGTTTCCTGTCCCCCCGTCGCATAAAAACGGAACGTGCGTGCGTCCCGGGAGACCTGTCCTGTTGCGGGGTCTACGGTCTCGATAGTGACGCCCTCGGGTACAGGCTTGAACGGCTGGCCGTTGATGCCGTATATCCTCCCCTTCCCGTCGATCATCATTATCTGGTCCTCACGCTTGAGCTGGGCCAGCGCACGTGCATGCCTGATCACCGAGGAGATGTCCCGGGCGGCGGAGTTGAGCCGTGCGTCGGGAAGGCCTCGGGCGAAGAAAAGCGTGGAAAGACCGCACATGGTCCCTATCAGGGCAAGGACGATGATGATCTCAAGCAATGTGAAACCGGCTTCCCTCTGTTTCAAAACGGGAGGTCCAGTATGCTGAATACGGCCAAAAGCATGGAGATGATGATGAAGCCGATCACGAGCCCCATGCCGAGGATCATGGCGGGCTCAAGCAGGCCCATAAACCTTTTCACAGACTCTTTCAGGCTTTTTTCGTATGTGCCCGCAACCCTGAGCAGCATGCTGTCCAGTTGCCCCGTTTCTTCCCCGACCTTGATCATCGAAAGCGCGAGACCGGGGAAAACATGCGCCTCGGCGAGCGGTCCTGCAATGCCGCGCCCCTCTCTCACCCCTTTTACCGCCGATTCTATCCCTGCCGATATGATCCTGTTCCCGATCACCTCGCGGGAATTGTTCAAGGCCTGCAGCACGGAGACGCCGCTTTGCAGGAGCGTCCCGAAGGTCCTGCAGAAACGGGCCGTTTCGAGCTTGCGTACCACGTCTTCCATGACCTTGAGCTTGAGCGCATCAAAGCGGGTCCTGCCCGCTTCCGTTCTTATCCACGGCATGCTGATGGCGATCGCTCCCGCCATGACCGCCGCGCCTATCCACCACCACGAGCGAAGAGCATCGCTGAAAAGAAGGAGCATGCGTGTCGTAAAGGGGAGCGGGCCGCCGATCTCGGAAAAGATGACGGAAAAACGCGGAAGCACAAAAGTGAGGAGCACGGTGAACGAGGCGCCGCCGGTTAAGCCCAGGATGGCCGGGTAGATCATTGCCGACGCCACATGGTCCTTGAGCGCGTTCGTTGTTTCGAGGAACTCGTGCAGTTTTTCGAGCACCGCGCCGATAACACCCCCTGTCTCGCCCGCCCGCACCATGTTCACATACAGCACGGGGAATATCTGCGGGTGCCTTTTCAGCGCGTCGGAAAAAGAGCCTCCCTCCCGGACTGACGTGAGGACGGTGTGTATCACGCCCTTCATCTCTTTGCTCTCCGATATTGCACTTAAGATATTGAGGCTTCTGTCGAGGGGCAACCCGGCGTTAAGCAAAGCCGACAGCTCCGTGGTAAAGTTCAGGAGGTCGCGCTTGCGCGACCTGAGGCTGATCTTTTGCATGCGCGGCTGCCGTGGCCGGGAGAGGCGCAGAGGAATGACGCCGGCATTTCTGAGCCGCTCCACCGCAAGTTCTTCGCTCGGCGCCTCGATCACCCCTTCCGCCACCACACCCCCCATCGTTGTCGCCCTGTACGAGAAAACAGCCAATTGGTCCCTATTCCTGTGTGACCCTGAGCACTTCGGCAAGGGTGGTGATGCCGGACCCAACCTTTCTCCGGCCGTCCTCGAGCAGAGTGGCCATCCCGTGTGCCCGGGCGGCGCTGCGTATCTCCGCCGCGTCCGCGTTCGCCAGTATGAGCCTGCGTATCGCATCGTTGACGACGAGCAACTCGAATATCCCGAGGCGGCCGCGGTACCCGGTATATGCGCAGGCGCTGCACCCTGTGCCCGGCACGCTCTCAGCCGGCCGCGGCTGCCCGCACGCGGGACAGACGACGCGCACGAGCCGTTGCGCGAGGATCCCGCGGACCGTCGACGAGAGGAGAAACGCTTCCACTCCCATGTCGAGGAGCCTCGTGATCGCGCCTGCCGCGTCGTTCGTGTGAAGGGTCGAGAAGACGAGGTGCCCCGTCAGCGAAGACTGAATGGCTATCCCGGCGGTTTCGAGGTCGCGGATCTCGCCGATCATGATCACGTCAGGGTCCTGCCGCACGATGTGGCGCAGGGTGCCGGCGAAGTTCAGTCCTATCTGCGGCCGTACCTGTATCTGGTTCACCCCTTTGATCTGGTATTCGATGGGGTCCTCGACGGTTATGATCTTTTTGCCCGGTGCGTTGATGGTAGCGAGAGCGCCATACAGCGTGGTCGTTTTGCCGCTGCCGGTCGGCCCTGTAACAAGAAGGATGCCGTTCGGCTTTTTGATGATCTCCTTGAAGGCGTACAGGGTTTCGGGAAAGAACCCGAGCGAGGGCAGGTCGATCACGGTGCTCTCTTTATCGAGGATGCGCATCACCAGGCTTTCCCCGTGGAGTATCGGGACCGTGGATACACGCAGGTCTATTTCCCGTTCGGCCGCCTTGAGCCGTATGCGTCCGTCCTGCGGCAGGCGCCGCTCGGCGATATTGAGCCTGGCCATGATCTTGAGCCGGGAGATCATGGCCTTCTCGAGCCTCTTCGGCGCCGACTCGACTTCGTGGAGCACCCCGTCTATCCTGTACCTCACCTTCACTTCATTCTCGAAAGGCTCGATGTGGATGTCACTGGCCCTTACCTCGACTGCCCTTGTGATAAGGAGGTTAACGAGCCTGATGATGGGCGCCTCGGCCGCAAGGTCCTTGAGGTGTCCCACATCTTCGTCTTCCTCGTCACGAATGGCCTCGAGGCCATTCGTATTCATGTCCTCAATGATACGGTTCATGTCCTGCGCGTCCCGGCCGTAGAATTTCGCGATGTACTCGTCGATCGCCCGGCCGTCCGCAGAGTACACCACGACGTCCGCACCCGAGACCACCCGCAGGGCATCCACCACCTGCGTGTCCTCCGGGTGGGCCATGGCCACCCGCAGTTTGTTTTCCTTCACATCGAGGGGGATCACCCTATTTTCCCTGATGAACCGGCTGGATATCCTGTCCATCACGAAAGGAACCCCGGGAAACTCCTCGGGGTGAAGCAGGGGGAAGTTATCTGTCTCCATGGTGCCTCTTGCCAACATACCTCGTCATTACTTCATAGAAAAAACAACGATGGCCACACTTTACTCCATCAAGCACTTTTATTATATATAAGAAACTTACACAGATAATACCCTGATAAAAAGCATATACAAAATATTAGCTATTGTTTACCGGCCATGATACCCTCGTCATGCTCTCAAGCCGTCATTAACGTATGGCACCGTTTCCGGCTATTTACACGATTGCAATGGTAAAAGGGCAGGAGATCATGAAAGGAGCATTCCCATGAGTACCCCGGCAGGCCGGCATTTCCCATCCCTCTCTTCAGTGGTGCTCTGGTCGACATGCGTCCTTGTCCGGGCCGCCCTCGCACTGTCATTGCCGGTAACTGTCCTGCAGGCTGCCGACATCTGCCCTGTGGCAAAAATAACAGGCCCGGTCACGGGCGGTGCCGCGAGCGCTGCCGTCCCCCTGGAGGTCCCGCAGTTCCGCACGGGCCTGACCCCCCGTGTCGACCTGACCTACTCGAGCGCCGGCGCGTCCGGGTGGCTCGGCCGCGGATGGGACCTGGAGCCCGGCTCCATACAGAAGAGGGGCAGGCCGGGCTACGAAAGGTATTATTACGTGGTTGGTGACGATGTCCGGGAGCTCGTCAGGGTCAATACGGAATACGGCCAAAACGGGCAGTGGAAGTACGAGTATTACGTGCTCAAGCACAACCGCCCGGCGGGTAAGCTCTGCCGGGAAGGGGATACCGGCGAGAAGCTCTACAGCACCTGGTACGGCACCTTGAACGGCCTCAAGCATACCTTCGGCCGGTGGGCGAGCGACGCGAGCAGGAGCGGCCAGGCAACCAACGCCTATCACACCGGCGACGACGATGACGCCTTCGTCGAAAAATGGGGCCTCCTCTCTGTCAAAGACCTCAACGACAATCACATGTCCATCGGCTATGACAGGTACTACGACTGGAACAGGTACGTGTATTATCCTAAAACAGTCAGTTACGGCACCAGGTCCGGCACCATCTACTCCGTGTATTTCTCGCTCGACAACAACACGAAGCTTCTGGATTACCTCCAGGTAAAGAATGGCGACAGGGAGATCACCCGGTATGAATTCGCCTACGATTGCAGCGCCGATACGCGCTACATGCGCTTAAGGTCGGTGGCCCGCTCGGCCTTCGGCAAATTCCAGCCCCCCATCGAGCTCGACTGGACCTGCCTGAGCGACATCTCCCCCTACTGCGATTACCTGCACACAATCGACAACGGCCAGGGAGGCCTTATTACCTACGAGTACACCCCTTACACCTATGCCCCGGGCAAGAAGGTAGCCGTTCTGGCAAAGGTGACGACCGACAACGGCCGGGGCAGCGAAACCAGAACAGGCTACACGTACACGCACGGCGCCGTGAACAGCTACGACAGCCTTATCTTCAAACAGGTCTCCGCCACACGCCCCGACCTGTCCACGGTGACGGCCCGGTTCATCCAGGGTGACGGAGCCATGGCCGGCCTTCCCGAATCGTACGAACAGAGCGGCCCCATCGCGCTCAAGGCCGGTTATTCATGGAGTGAGCGAAACGGGACGGTCCGCCTCGACAGTAAAACGACCCGGTACTACAGCCCGGTGACCGGTTCCTTGTCCGGGAGTCCCACTGTCATCTCCTTTCACCATGACGACATATATCAGTTCGTGAAAGAGGTGGAATTCAGCGGACCGGGGCGCAACAAGATCATCTACAACTACACGTGGGAAGACCGCCTCAAAGCCATCGAGACCAACCCGAAATTCTTCTGGCTCCAGCCGACGGGCATCGCGGTCTCCGAAATGGTCGGCGGCACGAAGAAACTGCAGCGCAAGAATGAGTTCCGGTACAACGACAAGGGCAGGATGAGCAAGGTCCTCGCGTACGTGACGGGCACCGTGAAAGCCGCCACGGAGGTCACGAAGTTCGATGCCTGCGGCAATCCTCTCGAAGTGAAGGACCCCAACGGGAACATAACCACGCTGGAGTACGACGATCCTCTCAAGCTTTACCCGAAAAAGATCACCGCGCCCAACGGGCTCAGTACGTCAAAGACCTATGACTACGACAGGTTCGGCAGGGTAAAGACGAGCAGGGACGCAAACGGCAATGAGACCTCATATGCATATGACGCATTCGGCCGCCTGGAGTATGCCTATTATCCCGACGGGGGCACGGAGCGCCTCACCTATACAGACCATGACTACAGCACGGGGGTCCCGGGGTCAGTGCGTAGAGAGGTCAACGTGGGCGGCGCCTGGGAGTTCGCCTCAAAAGAATACCGGGACGGCTTCGGCAACGTTGTCCAGTCGGTAAGACCCGTCGGCGCCGGTTCCTACGCGGTGACCGGCACACATTACGATTACGCGGGCCGCGCGGGCTACGTCATCGGCCCCTACAGTGCGGGCACGACGGATTTCATCGCGGCCCCGTATTTATCCGGTTACTGCGATTTCGGCATCAAGGGCTGCCTGCGCCGGTGGATCGCCTACGACGGCAAGGGAAGGCTTGCCTCGGTCAGGAAGAGCATCAACCAGAAGTACCCCTGGTTTACCGAGACCGCCGATACGATCTATGAGTATCCCGACCTGCGGACCGTGAAGATCACGGACCCGGATGGGAAGGTGAGCTGCGAAACCCTGGACGACATCGGCAGGATCATCGGGAAGACAGACGGCAACGGCTCACCCACGTCCTATACGTATAACGCCGCAGGCGACCTGACGAGCGTCACGGGCCCCCTCGGAGACAGATCAAAGGCCACGTTCGCGTATGACCTGAGGGGTATGAGGACATCCATGAAGGGCCCCGCCGGCGACAGCTGGACCTACCCCCTGTACGACAAAAACGGCAACCTCAGGCAGGAGATCGGCCCCGCCGGCGAGACCGTCAATTACACCTACGATGTCATGAACCGCATTACCAGGATCGAATATCTAAAGGCGGGCGCGCAGACAAAAACGATCGATTACACCTATGACAACCCGAACGTGACGAATGGGAAGGGGCGCGCCTACACGTCCTACCACAGCGACGGTGTCGGCTACACCTACAATTACGACAGGATGGGGAGGGTGACGAAGGAAGACAAGACAATGTCCCTCTCCCCCTTCAGTTTCCCGATAACCTATTCCACGTCCTATGCCTACGATACCGCGGGCCGCCTCGATTCCATAACCCATCCGGACGGCAGCGTTGTTTATTACGACTACGTGCCGGGATCTCAATTGATCAGCCGTGTCACCCTGCCGAACAGCGACTGGGCCGATTTCGCGTACCATCCGGGCGGTACGATCGAATCAAGTACATACAGGAACGGCACCCGGACCGGCTACGACTATTACCCGGAGAGCGCGAGGCTCAAGTCCCTGTCGACGACCAATTCCGGCGGTGCGGCCCTGCAGGGCTGGGAATATACCTATTACAACTCCGGGGACTTGAGAACGAAGAAGGACCTGGTGAACGGCAAGACGCTCACCTACTCTTATGACAATGTGCACCGGCTGCTCGGTGAGGCGAGCAGCATGCCCAACGACAGCTACGCCTATAAGTACGACTCAGGGGGCAACATCACGGAAAGATCGCAGCCGTACCAGACGTTCACCTACGGGTACGACGCGGACCGCCCGTACCTGCTCGCGAATGTCGCGTCGGCGCCCGAGAGCCGTGCGGTCACGAGCGACAGGTCCGGGAACATCACCGGGCAGCCCGTCTTTCTTCCCTCGCCGCGCCGGCTCGCCTCCTACGCGGGCGATGGAAAGGCATCGAAGATCGATTACGCCGGCATCGAGGCAGCCACGGTGAGTTTCGTCTACGAGCCGAACGGCGACAGGGCGGCCAAGTCCAAATACACCTTTAAGACATCGTCCCTGAAAGACTGGAACCACTACGTCTCGCCGGGCTACATGGTGGACCGGTTCGCGAAGATAAAATACTTCTCCGCCGGTGCCCGCAAGATCGCAAAGATGGACGGGAACGGGAATGTCGTCTGGTTCAGCCACGACCACCTGGGGAGCACGACAATGGTCACCAACGCGGCGGGAGGCAAGCTGGAAAGCACGGAATATGCCCCCTTCGGCGCCATCCGCCAGGGGAGTTCCGCGCTCGTCAATACCGACTACATGTATACAGGACAGGAATACGACCGCGAAGAAATGCTGTATTACTACAGGTCCCGCCTGTACGATCCGGCCATCGGCCGGTTCATGACGCCCGACGCGGTCATCCCGGACCTGTTCGGGCCGAAGGCGCTCCATCCATACAGCTACGTGGGGAACAATCCCCTGAGGTACACGGACCCGACAGGGCAGGTGTGGGAAGATGAGATCGACCAGTCGCAGCGTCACCTGCTTCATATTGTTGCTCTCTTTGCCGGCGGGCATGTCGAACCCGGCACGCCCTATGAAGAGGCCCTCCGCAACAGGTGGGCGCAGGCCTATGAGAACGTGTTCGTCCTGAGGATGCGCAGATGGGCGGGACAGCTTGCCCGTGGTTTTTACGATGAGGCTTTAAGGCTCAGGGCCAACAATACCGTCCAGGACTTTTTCGACGCGTTTTTATGGGATGTCCGGGCGAACCATGTACTGACCCGGCTCAACGCCATGAATCTTCCGGCGCACATACACTTACCTGTGATCCCGACCGGGGAGCCTGCCGCACAGATGACAATGAGGGTCGCCGGTGCTGAAGCCGGTATCCTGCAGAACGCCATGACCGCGACCGGGGTCGCCGACCTGGAAGCATTCTTCAACCTGGTATTCGCCAACCCGGTTGGTGCCGATGGCCACGACCTCAGGACCAGGCTCAGGCTCACCATGCCGGAACGCCTGCCGTTCCCGGTCCAACCCGTTAACATGAACGGCCATGTGGACAGACTTTATTAATCCTTATTTCCTCCCGTGATCCCGTTTAAGCAGCAAAAAGAGGGATAGTAATATTTTTCCGACTTTGCTAGAATGATGTATCGCTCACGTTCGCATTCGTTCTTGTGACCTGACTGTTTTATTCTCTTTCACGTGCTCGGTCTCGGGTGTTCATGACATCGCTTCAAAGCTTAGCTGCAATCTTAATAAAAAGGGGGACGTATATGGAGAATGTGAAGAAGGGAAAGCAGGGAGCCGCCGCGGCAAACCAGTTCATCGACACCATGACGCTCGTCAACAAGTCGTATGTCTATGAATTCGCCAGCGAGGCGTATTGCCAGGACCACGGGAGGAAAAGGAAGGATGTCGTTGGGTATTCCGTTGGACATGTGTTCGGCGAGGCAAATTTCAAGAAATTCATAAAGAAACACCTGGACCAGTGTTTTGCCGGCAACGTTGTGAGGTATGAGAACTGGCTGGACATCCCGGGCGAGGAACCCAGGTTCTACCGCGTCAGCTATTCGCCTTATTTTGACGCCCAGGGACGGATCACGCATGCGGTTGTGTCTTCCGTGGACATCACAAGCAGCAAGAGAGAAGAGGAATCCCTCGAGAAAAGCCAGGCAGCATTCAAAAATATCCTTAAAAATATGCATTACGGGCTTTTTACTTTCGATACCAGGGGAAATTTTACTTTTGTAAACGACATTATCGTGAAGAGGTCCGGGTATCCGCGGGAATGGTACATCGGCAAAAGCCTGTTCGACGTTGTCCGTCCGGAGGAGAAGGAGAGCGTTAAGGAACATTTTGCGGCTACCGTCCGGGGCGAGCAGGTGCCGCCCTATGAGTTCGGTTTCAAAAAGGCCGCTGACGAGATAGCATGGGCCCATATCAGTACCACGGCCATACGCGACGGGGGCCGGGTAGTGGGTGTGCTGGGCGTCATTCTTGACATTACGAAACGCGTGCAATTCGAGCACGCCCTCCAGGTAAGCGAGAAGAAATACAGGACCCTTTTTGAAGATTCTCTGGATGCGATTTTTATCACCGACGAAAAGGGGAGGCTGACCGATGTCAACCCGTCTTTCCTGAAGCTTTTCGGGTATACGAAGGAAGAGGCGCAGAAATTGCGTGCGATCGACACGTACGTCAATCGTGACGAATGCAAGCAGTATGTGAAGGCGATCAATGAGCATGGATTTGTCGATAAATTCACGGTGAAATTAAAGAAAAAAAACGGAAAGGTCATGCAATGCCTGCTCAACGGTACGCCGTTGCGCGGTCCGGAGGGTAAAATAGCGGGCTACCAGGGCATTGCCAGGGAAATAGACAAGAATTAGTCAAAGGGGAATCGCGGGAGCGTTCCCAAAAAAGCACAAAACCGGGCTCGAGAAAGTCATTGTCCCGGGAACGTTCCCGTCATCTCTCCGCTTTCTTTTCGATATCAACCATGTATTTCTGGCTTCCATCGGGAAATGGCGGGTCGTATAATTGCCCGTGCCATATGTTGCCCTTGTCATCCTTAAAATGAGCTTCACATGACACGCTGTTAGCCTGCTGGAGGTCATTGTGCATGTGGTCAAAACCAACGCAGGCTGCTACGTACTCTATTATCTCGGTGCAGCGCTCATCACAATCTGCCATTTCCGGCGGTATCACCACCATTATGCTCCGGTATCCCGTTTCCTGCATGTTCTGGTCCTTGTTGAATGAGACTCAAAATTGATTTGAAAAAATTAACCTTAATTCCTAATAAAAATCAATACTCCCGTGCGGCCGGTTTGATATTTTCACGAATATAGGGTATCCTGAAAGGTCGATTTTCCTCGTGCAGGGGAAGCGGCGGAGATATCGAAAATATTGTGCATCAGTGCGGTAATGTGAAACCCTCGGAAGGGTAGCATCAGTATTACCGGATATACTATCAATTAAAATGCACTGTAAAACGGGAGGTCTCTATGGCATTCGGAGGCGTTCAGGTAGCGCGTACTCTATTATGCGTCAATATCAGCCATGCCGCTAAATTGCGGGAGGAACTGGGTGGGGATGTGCCTGGTCCCGTGGAGGCTGCGGCGATATGTACGCAAACAGGCTGCAAAAGTATTGCGGTCCGTTTGAGCCAGGACAGGCGTTACATAAGGGACAGCGACCTCTTTGCCATCAGGGACGCAATGCCGATCAACGGGAACTTTTGTGCGGAAATGGCCGCCGATGATGAAATGATCGCGTTCGCAAAGAGATTGAAACCGGACCGGATCACGATAGTTCCCGGAAAAAAGGAAGAAATGACGCCAAACGGCGGCCTCGATGTACGGCAAAGCCTGGCGAGGACCAAAGATGTTGTTGAATTGTTTCGTGACGAGGGCATACCGGTATCCCTTTTCATAGAACCCGACAGAGAAGCCGTTGACCTCGCGAAGGGATGCGGCGCGGAGTTTGTCGAGATTTGCACCGGGGCGTACAGCAAGGCCGCGGACAAGGCCGGGATCGACAGGGAGATTGACAGGATATACCGTGCGGCGGAGCATGCCGCCGATGTCAGGATAAAGATCAACGCCGGGTGCGGCCTCAATTATGTGAACGTTCTGCCTCTTCTAGATGCGCGGGAGCTCCTCGAACTTAATATCGGGCGGGCAATACTGTCAAAATCAGCTTCCGCCGGGCTATCGAAGGCGGTCCAGGAGATGATGGAAGTACTGGATTAGCGCGGGAATCCTGATACATTGTCATTGCAGAAGGACCAACGCACCCGGATTCCCGTTCGGCCTAAAGGCCCCGGCCAATCTCCTCCATTATGTCGTCCACTGCCCCGACTATTCTGATCCCCCTGCCTTTCATGTCGTCGATCGCTTTCGCAGTGGTATCGCGGGTCACTCCCCGGCACAGATTTTCTATGACAACCGGTTTGTAGCCGGCTGCGAGCAGGTCGAGGGCCGTTGCCTGCACGACGTATTCAGTGGCGATCCCGTATATGATGATTTTATCGATCCCGTTTCTCTTGAGCAGTGTGTCCAGCTCCGTCTTTACCCCCCTGCCGTCCTGAAAGGCCGAATAGTTTTCGACAGTCGGGTCCTGTGACATCTTCACGATTGCCAGAAACAGATTGTTGTCCAGAAGCACACGCGCATTCTCCGTTCCCTGGATACAATGCGGCGGCCAGAGTGTTTCAGTTTTCCCGTCGATCATTATTTGTTCAAAAGGCTGCTTCCCCGGATGACTGGTTGCGAAGGAGACGTGATCGGGGGGATGCCAGTCCTGGGTGGCGATAGCGGGCAGGCCAAGGCCCCCGAGCTTCCTTGTGGCCTCCTCGACCGTTTTCACATAATTCTCATTTGAACCGGGCACGGCAAGGCTGCCCTGCTTCCATTTTGTGAAATCACCTTGCATATCGACAACTATGACACCCCAATTCCCCGCCATTTTCCTCTCCGGATGCTTTTTATTAAAGAACGTATGTTTATTGACCGGCCGGCCCCCCGTCATACCGGCGGTTCGTTCAGACGATCACCTGCCCTTCAACGCCCCGTTATCATTCCAGATATCTCTATAATTGCCGGCATTGGGAAGAGACGTCAATCGCGACACATTGTTCCTCGTGATGCAGTAGCAGCGAAGCGTACTGCCCTCCATTCTGCAGCAGAAGCAGGACCTCTTGTAAGAGCCGACATTGGGAATGTTGACGCCTGTGCATTCGATCGTCCCGTCGCAGTTCTCTATATCGCCGTGTTGGGCGAGGCACTGGCTGCAATTGCTGAATTGCGTGTTTTTCCAGTTTCCGTTCAGCCTTTTGCAGCTCGCAAGTATCCTGTCCTGGCCGGCGCTGTAATTTATGTTTTTGCACGTCTTTGTATAGGTGCCGGCGGGCGGGCGGTCTGCTGCCCACACGCTGCCTGCCCCGAACGCACAGAAAATCGCACAATAAAGCAGCATCAATGCTGATTTCCCGAGGCCGTAATCCTTATTTCGCATTCTGGCCATTTCCCGAGCCTCCTTATCTTCATTCCCTGCGCGGGCCGTTATTTGCCTTTCAGCTTGCCGTCGTCGTTCCAGATGTCCGTGTAATTGCCGGCATTGTTCAAAG
This sequence comes from uncultured Pseudomonadota bacterium, assembly GCA_937862865.1. GTDB lineage: Bacteria > Desulfobacterota > Syntrophorhabdia > Syntrophorhabdales > Syntrophorhabdaceae > Delta-02. The sequence goes on from CALMFJ010000043.1 coordinate 28,473, forward strand.
TGGTGAATTTTGATTTGCCCTTTTTCGGATTGCAGTAGCAGCTCAGGGTGCTGCCGGTCATCTTGCAGCAGAAGCAGGACCTCTTGTAAGAGCCGACATTGGGAAGGTTGACGCCTGTGCACTCGATCGTTCCGTTGCAGTTCGAGATGTCCCCGCCGTTGCTGATGCACTGGTTGCAGTTATGGAACTGCGTTGTATTCGACTTACCGTCGATCTTCTTGCAGCTTGCGCTCGTTATTCTGTCCGCACTTGCATTGTAGTATATGCTCGTGCACGTCTTCTTGTAACTGCCGTTGGGCGGCGTATCCCCCGCGCACACATAACCTGCACCAATGACGGAAACCACGATAAAAAAGAATACGAGCAGCGAGATGCGCGTCGGGTCGCAGCACTTCCTCAATACTGTTTTCATACCAGCCTCCTTATTGCGTTTTCCTTAAATAATTCTCCGGAAGAAGGAATATGTCAACCTTTTTCCGGTTATTGTGCGATATGGGAGGGGCGCGGTTTTTATTCCGCAAGAAA
>CALMFJ010000044.1 GCA_937862865.1 uncultured Pseudomonadota bacterium
GGCGGCCGACAACACGGGAGATCTTGACATCGCGTTTGATCGATAGACCATTGCGTCCTCTCTTTCCGAAGGGCTGGCGATTTGAGACCCAGGTCATCGCAACCGTGCTTTCCGCGGACGAGGATAATGATCCGGGCATCCTGAGCCTTGTCGGTGCATCGTGTGCAGTGTCCGTGTCCGATGTCCCTTTTGAAGGGCCATTCGCCGGCGTGAAAGTGGGAAGAATAAACGGGGTGCTGGTGGCAAACCCGACCTTTCCTCAAATGGCTGACAGCGATATCGATATCGTCGTCACCGGAACACGTGACGCGATCATAATGGTTGAAGGCGAAGCGCATTTCGTCAAGGGCACGGACCTTATAGAGGCGATCGAATTCGGGCACCAGGCAATGATGCCCCTCATCGAGATGCAGGAGAAGCTGTGTGAAAAAATGGGAAAGGCCAAGCGGTCGCTCCCGGTGCAGGAAGACCTCGAAGAGAAGAAGAAAGAGGTCAGGGGCCACGTTGAAAAAGACCTGATCGACAGCTTTGCAATAAAGGCAAAACTCGAACGGTACGCGAGACAGGACCAGATATTGAAGGAACTGAAGGAAAAATATCCTGAAGAAGAGGCGCAGTCCATTGCCAAGGCATATGAAGACGTCACGAGCAATCTGATGCGTGAGCAGCTTCTGTCTACCGGCAAACGGATCGACGGCCGGGCGAGTGACCAGATAAGGCCCATTTCATGCCTCGTCGGCGTGCTGCCCCGTACCCACGGTTCCGCTGTTTTTACGCGGGGCGAAACACAATCGCTGGCCATAACGACCTTCGGGACGTCCGATGACGAGCAGAAGATAGAGTCGCTCCACGAAGGGGAAACATACAAGACCTTCCTCCTCCATTATAATTTTACGCCCTTCTCGGTGGGCGAGGCATCGATGCTTCGCGGGCCGACGCGGCGCGAGATAGGCCATGGCAACCTGGCGGAACGGGCGTTGACGCCTATCCTTCCCGAGAGGGAAGCATTCCCCTACACGATACGGATCGTCTCCGAGATCCTCGAATCGAACGGCTCCTCTTCGATGGCGACGGTGTGCGGCGGATGCCTTTCCCTTATGGATGCCGGCGTCCCGATCAAGGAGCCGGTCGCCGGTATCGCCATGGGCCTCGTGAAAGAAGGCGACCGGGAGATCATCCTGAGCGATATCCTCGGCGACGAAGACCATCTCGGCGATATGGATTTCAAGATCGCAGGCACCCGTGAAGGCATAACTGCCATCCAGATGGATATCAAGATAAAGGGCATCTCGAAGGACACGATGTCGAAGGCGGTTATCCAGGGCCAGCAAGGTGTCGGGCATATCCTCGATATCATGACATCCACCATCGAAAGGCCTCGCGAAACTCTTTCGCCCTACGCCCCGAGGATATACACGATGATGATAAAACCCGACAAGATCAGGGAAGTCATCGGCCCGGGCGGCAAGGTCATCCGGAGCATTATAGAAAGAACGGGCGTCAAGATCGATATCGATGACTCAGGAATGGTGAATATCGTTTCCGTTGACGAGGAATCCGCAAACGCCGCAATCGAGATAGTGAAGTCTATCGTAAAAGAGGTTGAGGTCGGAACGATTTACGACGGTATCGTGAGAAGGGTCCTCGATGCCGGCGCCATAATCGAACTGGGGCCGAACATGGATGGTTTTTGCCATGTAAGCCAGCTCGATGATAAATTTGTCAAGAAGGCGTCCGATGTCGTCAAAGAAGGGGACGAAGTCAGGGTAAAGGTTATCGGTGTCGAAGACAACGGCAGGGTCAAGCTGTCACGCAAGGCCGTCCTCAGGGATGATAAAGGCCAGCGTTAATGAGATGTATAAAAAGACTGTCCTTGACAACGGTATAACAGTCGTCACAGAATCCATATCGTATTATTCCACCGTGTCCATCGGTATCTGGTGGAAGGCGGGCAGCCGCTACGAAAACGCCGGCAATAACGGTATCTGCCACTTTATCGAGCATATGCTCTTCAAGGGGACGCACAGGCGCACCGCCTATGATATTGCGCGGGAGATCGACGCCGTAGGCGGTTCCATCAATGCCTTCACGACCAGGGAGTATACCTGTCTTTACGTGCGCGTCCTGAGAAAAGACCTGGATATAGCGCTCGATATCATGTCCGACATGCATCTCAACTCTACGTTCGCGGATGAGGACATCGAGAAAGAGCGGTATGTGATCACCCAGGAGATAAAGATGACCGAGGACAGCCCCGAGGAGTATATCTACGATATGTTCAACGCCTCGTACTACAAAGGGCATGCACTCGGGATGCCGGTGCTCGGCACGGAAAAGACCGTGCAGTCGCTCGGAACGGACGTCATAAAAGGTTATTTCAGGGAGCACTACGATGCCGGAAATACGATCATTACGATGAGCGGCCGGGTGAACCACGAGGCCTGTGTGGAAAGTATAGCCCGTTATTTCTCCGGGACACCGTGCGGAGCATCCCGTACGATCGCGTTGACGGCCCCGGATGCGGCTTCGGGGATTGACATTTATGAAAAAGACCTGGAACATGTGTACATGTGCATGGGCACCGACGGGGTCAGCCAGGTGGACCGGCGCAGGTACATGCTCTATATACTCAATGCCGTCATGGGCGGGGCCATGAGCTCCCACCTTTTTCAGGAGATCCGGGAGAAGCGCGGCCTCGTGTACAACATATATTCCTACGTGAACTGTTACCACGATTGCGGAACGTTCGGGATCTCGTCCTCTACGTCCCGGGAATCCCTGAGCGAGGTCCTTGGCCTCATCAAGGAAGAGATCATGCGTGTGCGCAATGAAGGCATCACCGACGCAGAGCTTTCTTTTTCCAAGGAGCATATAAAGGGCAACCTCTTTATCGCGCTCGAGGGGTCAGAGACACGGATGGGGCGGCTCGCGAAGAACGAGATCTATTTCGGAAGTTATATCCCCCTCAAGGAAACCCTGCGCGAGATAGACAGCATCAGGAAATCGGATGTGGCAACTATTGCGCGGGAGATATTCGACGACCCGGATGGGATCTCGTTAACGATACTGGGCAATGTTGACCGGAAAAAGGTCGAGAGCGTATGGAAAGGATAGACGTTTTTATAAAAACCCGCGACGGGGCGACCGTTCCCGTCTATGCGACGGACCATTCGTCGGGTGTGGACCTCTGTGCCCTCGTGGATGGGCCTGTCGTTCTCGCACCCATGGAGCGCGCCCTTGTCCCGACCGGCCTTTTTATCGGGATACCGGAAGGGTACGAGGCCGAGGTCAGGCCCCGCAGCGGCATAGCAGTGAAACATGGCGTAACGGTCCTCAATACGCCCGGGACCATCGATTCCGATTACCGGGGAGAGGTGATGGTGATATTGATCAACCTCGGCAGCGAGGCTTTCACGATCAACAAGGGAGACCGTGTCGCCCAGATGGTTTTCAAGAGGCTTGCCCGGGTGGAATTCCGGCAGGTACCGGACCTTACGGATACTGTCCGCGGCGAGGGGGGCTTCGGGTCGACGGGAATATAAGGGGGATGGAAGAAGGTGGAACGTCTCTATCATTATCTCGATAGCTTTATCCGCCATCTTGTGTCCGAGCGGGGTTCATCCGCCCACACGATCGAGGCCTACAACCGCGACATCCTCTCATTCATAAAATACTGCGAAGAGGTCGCCTGCACCGAGCCCGAGCGGCGGCACGTCGAGGGATTCATAGCATACCTGCGCGAAAAGGGAAAATCGACCCGCAGCATCGTGCGGAGTATATCGGCACTGCGGGGATTGTTCAACTACCTTCTCCTCGACGGGAAGATATCCGCAAGCCCCCTCGAGGACGTTGACACGCCGAGATTCCGGCCGCCCATCCCCCGCGTGCTGACCGAAGACGAGATGGGCGAACTCCTGAGCCTGCCGGAAGGCGAGAGAATGGCTGTCCGGGACCGGACAATTATAGAGCTCATGTATGCGACGGGACTTCGGGTGTCCGAGGTGGTCGGGCTTAAGAAGGGTGACGTCAACCTGGACGGAGGCTTCGTGATCGCGATGGGAAAGCGCTCCAAGGAGCGGGTCGTTCCCCTGGGGTCATACTCGCGCGATGCGATCAAGGCGTACCTTGCGTCGGAGAAACCCCCGGGCCAGTACCTGTTCCCGAACCGCAAAGGGGACATGATCACGCGCCAGGCCATCTGGAAGATCATCCGGAAATACGGTCTGCAGCTGCGCAAAGGCCACGTCTCGCCCCATACGATACGGCACACATTTGCGACCCATCTCCTCGAGGGCGGTGCCGACCTGCGATCGGTCCAGGTCCTGCTCGGCCACGAGGATATATCGACGACGCAGATCTACACGCACGTTGACAGCAAGCGTTTGAAAGAGCTTCACAAAAAGCACCATCCGAGGGGTTGATGAAGGTCATCACATCTCACGTCAATGCGGATTTCGATTCCCTCTCCTCGATGATCGCGGCGAAAAAGCTCTATCCCGACGCGGCGCTCGTGTTTCCCGGGTCCCAGGAAAAGACCCTTCGCGATTTTCTCATTCATTCGACGCTGTACCTGTACGACATTGTCAAGCTGAAGAAGTCGGATTACGATGAGATCGACATGCTCATCCTCGTGGATACCCGCGATAAAATGCGGATTGGCGAGCTCGCAAAGGTAGCGGAGAAGGGCAAGGCCACAATCCACGTCTACGACCACCATCCGGAGTCGGAATACGATGTGAAGGCCGAATTCCAGATCGTTCGCAGTGTGGGGGCCACGGTGACGATCCTTATCGGCATCATCAGGGAGCGCGGCATACCGATCACGCCCGAGGAAGCGACGATCATGATGCTCGGCATATATGAGGAAACGGGCAGCTTCCGTTTCTCATCGACCACGACGGAGGATTTCGAGGCGGCATCCTACCTCCTGTCACAGGGCGCCAACATCAATCTCGTCTCTGACATGCTTGTCCGCGAACTGACGCCGGAGCAGGTCTTCCTCCTGAACGACATCATCAAGAATGCGAGCGTTTACAACATAAACGGGATCGACATCGTCATCACCGAGGGAAGCACGGAGCAGTATGTGGGTGACCTTGCGGTCATCGTGCACAAGTACCGGGACATGGAAAATATCAACGCCGTCTTCGCGCTTTTCCGGATGGAGGACCGCGTTCACATCATAGGGCGCAGCCGTATACCCGAGGTCGATTCAGGGTATGTGATGTCCCTTCTCGGCGGCGGCGGGCACAAGGTCGCCGCGTCGACGACGGTCAAGGACCTCACGCTCCCCGAAACGAAGGAAAAGCTCATCGAGATCCTCCGCAACAGCGTGAAGCCCCTCTGGCAGGCCAGGGACATCATGTTCTTCCCCGTCAAGTCCGTGGAATCGGGAAGCCCCATCAAAGAGGCGTTGAGCATTTTGACGAAATACAGCATAAATGCCATGCCGGTGCTTTCCAATGGCCGGGTTGTGGGGGTCATCACCCGCCAGGTTGCCGGGAAGGCACTCTTCCACAAACTGGAGAGCCAGCCGGTCGATGACTATATGTTTACCGAGTTCCAGGTGGTCCATCCCGAAGACTCGATCGAGGCGGTGAAAGAGAAGATCATCGGGAGCAACCAGCGGTTCCTGCCTGTTGTCCATGACAACGAGTTGAAAGGGGCCATAACCCGCACCGACCTCCTGCGGGTCCTCGAGGATGAGATTGCAAAGACCGTGCTCGAAAAGCTCGAGTTTCACGACAAGTATGTCCAGCGCAAGAATGTCCGCAAGCTGATGGAGGAGCGCCTCGACGATGCAACGATGGAAAAGCTTGTCGATATGGGGGGCCTTGCCGATGATCTGGGTTTTCACGCATACCTCGTCGGCGGTTTTGTCAGGGACCTCATCCTGCGCAACGAGAACTATGACATAGATGTCGTCATAGAAGGGGACGGGATCGCCTTCGCCGAGGAAATGGTGAAGCGGTTCAATGTCAGGATGCGCTCACACAGGGAGTTTTCCACGGCCAAGGTCCTTTTTCCCGATGGTTTCAAGATAGACATAGCAACCGCCCGGCTCGAATATTACAGGGCCCCGGCCGCCCTGCCCACCGTTGAGCACGGGTCTTTGAAGCTCGACCTCCACCGCCGCGACTTTACGATCAACACCCTCGCGATAGCGCTCAACAAGAACGCCTTTGGCGAACTGGTCGATTTTTTCAGCGCCCAGCGCGATATCAAGGAGAAAACGATCCGCGTTCTCCATTCCTTAAGCTTTGTCGAAGACCCGACGCGGGTTTTCCGGGCCATACGCTTTGAGAAACGTTTCGGGTTCAAGATCGGGAAGCAGACGATGAGCCTGATCAAGAATGCCGTAAAGCTCAGTTTTCTCACCAGGATCCGGGGGAAACGCATCTGGTCGGAACTGACGCTTATCCTGAAGGAGGAGGCCCCCGAGGCGATATTGGCGCGCCTTGCAGAGCTTGACCTTCTGCGCTTCGTATCGCCGGACCTCGTATTCAACAAGGAAAAGGAGAGGCTTTTCGTACAGATGCACGCCGTTTACCAGTGGCACGAATTCCTCTACCAGGGAAAGCCTGTTGACAAGGTGCAGTTCTTTATCCTCGGCCTCATCGACAATATGCCCATCACGGATATCGCAGAATTTGCGTCGAAAATGGAGATAACCGAGCGTTTCAGGCAGCGCGCGGTGGAGAATGCGGAAAATCTCCGCCGTATCATGGCGCGCTTCAGCCAGGGCATAACCGGGATCAAAAAAAGCGAGGTCTACCGGATGCTTGATACGCTCTCCCGGGAGGCGATGCTTTTTATCATGGCCAGGACACGGTCGGACGACGTGAAGAAGGCCATTTCGGCCTATATCACGCACCATGATTCGTTCAAGCCCATCACGACCGGGAATGACCTCAAGAAGATGGGGGTGCAGGAAGGGCCGGTATTCAAGGACATTCTCGATCATCTGAAAGATGCCAGGATCGATCTTAACCTCAAGACGAGGGAGGATGAGGTGCAGTTCCTGCAAAGCTATCTCTCCCGGAAGGGGATATTGCCATGAGCCTCTTAGTTCCGACCCTGGAGGTACAGCTCGAATGTTTCGAAGGGCCCATGGCGGTCCTCATCACCCTTATCAAGCGCAACAGGCTGAGCATCTGGGACATCCCCATCGCCATGATCACGGAGCGTTTTCTCCAGTATGTCGAAATAGCCCGGGAAATGAACCTGAAGATAGCTGAGGATTTTATCGAGATGGCCTCGCTCCTGCTCTTCATCAAGTCGAAGATGCTCCTGCCGTCAAACGGGAACGGTGAAGAGGAAGACCCCCGCGAAGAGCTCGTTGAACGCATAATCGAGTATGAACGCGTCAGAAGCATGGCCGTGGCGATCAATGAACTCCCCCTGCTGGAGCGCGACGTGTATCCTATCGGGAGAGGTGGACTGGAGAAAGAGGCTGAATTCGACCTCCTGTGCCTCTGCACTTTGTATTTCGAATTGATGAGTGTCAAGGACGAACCGTACTTCGTCGTGCGGGAAGTGAGGCCGACACTCGAAGAAAAAATAGGGGCGCTGAAGGATGTCCTGAGAACGGACGGGTTTTTCGAGTGGGACGTCGTTGTCGAAGAGGACAGGAACGAGCGGGTTGTGACGATCCTCGGAATGCTGGAGCTCGCCAAGATACGCATGGCCACGCTCTCGCAGCGGCGCCCGTTCGGCAAGATCATCATGAAGAAGAGGGAATCGGCCCAATTCATGGATAACTGACGATAGGACCAGGGAGGGACAGAGAATGGCAGGCCATACCGGCAGGAAGATCCTGCTCATTGTTTGCATAGTGATAGCGGTCATTATCTTTCTAACGACCATTTCAGGGGTCTTCACGGGCGGCGCCTCCAAGATCGGCGTCGTGGAGATCGAAGGGACGATCACCGACCTCAAGGACGTCATGGCCGATATTGTTCGCTTCAAGGAAGACGACAGCATAAAAGGTGTTGTCGTCCGCATCAATTCGCCCGGCGGCGCTGTCGGGCCTACCCAGGAGGCCGCCGCCGAGCTTAAAAAGCTGAAAGAGAAAAAGAAGGTCTATGTGTCGATGGGCTCGGTATGCGCTTCGGGAGGGTATTATATAGCGGCAGTCGGTGAGAGGCTCTATGCAAACCCCTCCACGATAACCGGATCTATCGGCGTCATTATGCAGCAGACGGTGGTCGAGGACCTTATGAAGAAGATCGGCGTCCAGGCGAACACGATCAAAGCGGGCTCGATGAAGGACGTCGGGAACCCCTTTCGCAGGATGACCGATTACGAGCGCAAATACCTTCAGGACATCATAGACAGCATCCATGAGCAATTCATCAAGGACGTGGCCGCCGGGAGGAAAATGAAGATCGAAAAGGCCAGGGAACTGTCGGATGGCAGGATATATACGGGCCTCCAGGCAAAAGACGCCGGCCTTATCGACTCCATAGGGACATTCTACGATGCGGTCGATGCCATGAAGACGACGCTCGGCATCAAGGGAAAACCGGACCTGGTATACGGGAAAAGACCTTTCCTCCCGTTGAAATGGCTCGTCTCCTCGGCCCTGCAAGACATGTTCGCCCGGGAGCAGGCGGCACCATTTAAGTATGAGTACAGGCCGTAAAAAGCAGGCGATGGGCGATGGGAAGAGGCGCAAGGATCCCATCCCCTGTCCGTCATTCCGGCGGCTTTTCGCGCCGGAATCCAGCGTCTTTAAACATCTTTATCACTGATTGATAGAATGAGCAATTTAAGACAGCACCATTATATCTTATTAATATTCTTTAAGAATGAAAAAGCAGAGACACTGGATCCCGGCAAGCCGGGATGACGGGGGGGTGGTGATGGGATGAGAGGAAGCAATTGTTGTTCACGATGTCATGGGAGTTTTTAGTTCACGATGTCGTGGTGCTTACCATTTATGTTCTGCGTTAAAACCAGGGAAAGTTCTGCTTTTTTTCTACGTAGAACGTAGAACGCGGAACGTAGCACGATCTTTGCCTGCAATTCACCGTAATTTTTATACAAAATTCGTCTCAGATAATATACAATGAAGCGTTTTCGTGGTTCTCGCGAGGGAGCCTGATTTTTTGGCAAAAAAATAATGCCGAAGACGGGACTTGAACCCACACAGGCACGATTGCCTACTAGACCCTGAATCTAGCGCGTCTGCCAATTCCGCCACTTCGGCACCCTATAAAGTTATATGTATGCGCAGGATAAGTCAAGAGGTGACGATGAAAATTTTTCAGACGTTCGATGCCGGTACCCGGTTCCCCAATCCCGTTCTGACGATCGGGAATTATGACGGGGTGCATATCGGCCATCGGAGAATAATAAAAAAGGTCGTTGATAAGGCCCGGGAGATCAAAGGCACCCCGATGCTCATGAGCTTTTATCCGCACCCTCATGCCGTCTTGAAGCCCGATTCCTATATACGTCTTATCACCCCGCCGCATATAAAAGAGCGCCTGGTGGCGGAAACCGGGATCGAGGTCATGTTCGAGATACCGTTTGACGAAGACGTCAGGTCCATACCCCCTGAAAGTTTTGTAGAGGATATACTTCTCGGCAAGATCGGTGTTGCCGGGGTCATCGTCGGGTACGATTTCCGGTTCGGGAAGGGCGGTGCCGGCGACGACAAATTGCTCATGGAATACGCGCACAAAAAAGGTTTTTATTTTGATGTCGTGGGGGCCATAACACTCGATGACGAGAAGATCGGGAGCAACCGCATCCGCAAGCTCATCATGGACGGGGAAGTGAAGAAGGCCAACGAGCTTCTCGGCCGCCCGCACATGATCGAAGGCACCGTCATTCACGGCGTCAACCGGGGAAAGAGCATGGGTTTCCCGACGATCAACTTCGAGACGGTGTTCGAGCTCATACCGGGCAACGGCGTGTACATCACCGAGGTCGAGTTTGACGGCAGGAAATGGCCATCGGTCACGAACATCGGGTACAACCCGACTTTTGACGGGAAAAAGCTCATGGTCGAAACCCACATCCTTGATTTCGACAGGGACCTGTACGACCGCGAGATCGTCATCTCTTTCCACGAGCGCGTCCGTGCGGAACAGAAATTCAAGGACATGTCCGAACTGATGGCACAGATCGCGAGGGATGTGGAAACGGCACGAACATATTTTAAAGGCCGGCTAACGGCTAACGGAAAAGATCCATCCGCAAAAACTTTTTAGCTGACAGAAAAAGCAGAGAGAACTTTGCTTTGTTAGCGGTTAGCCTTTTGCCCTATCAACACGTACACCCCCCCGATGATAGGGTCTACTTCGTTGCGTTCCGTCAGGACCTCTATCATGCGGTCCTGTATCCTGACGTTCTTCGGCAGGAGCTTGACGCCGCTCGACCCGTAGATGTCCTCCGCTATGACCATCCCCGGTTTAAGGTCCTCAAGGGATATCTTGCATTTGTTCCGTGCAAATTCACGGTCATTCTCGACAATATATTCGACGAGGGATGACGCGACGAGGGGGTCGAGGATCCGGTTGGCGGACTGGCGTATCTCGTGCAGGATATCGTCACGGCCGGACCCTGAGCGGCACAGGTCGCTCTGGAGGACGATCCCCCGTATTATACGTGCACCCCTGGGTATTTCGTTGCCCAGGAGGCCGTCCGGTGTGCCGGAGCCGTCGAAGTTCTCGTACTGGTGGTATATGGCGTCGGACGCTGTCTTGTAACCGGAGATGGTCGATACGATGAGCGACCCTATGACGGGGTGCTGATTATAGATCGTGCGGTCATTCATGACCATGTTGCTTTTGGCCTTGTCCGCTATCGTGTCGGGAAGGCCGATCTTGCCTATCTCATGGAGCTGCGCCCCGAACAATATCCTGTCTGTCTCCTCCTCCCCGATGCCCATTTTCCCGCACACGAAACGTGCCGACTCTCTGGCGGCCCGGGCCCTGTCCGCGGCGCCGGGCACCCGCACATCGATGATCTTGAGCAGGATCTGGGTCAGTTCCTTGAAGTTGCGTTCGAGTTTCCTGTTTGTCTCCGCGATGATCCTTTTCTCCGCAAGGAGCTCGTTCTGAAGCTGTTTGATCCTGATAAAGGCCTGTATCTTGTGCGTGAGGATAATGGGGGGCGTTGTCTTCTCGATGCAGTCGTCGGCTCCGCACGTGAAGGCCTCCACCTTGAACTGTTCATCCTTTTGATGGGTGAGAAAAAGAAAGATGGCGGCCCTCGTCTCCGGCATACTCCTTACACGCCGGCATAATTCCAGGCCGTCAACCTGAGGTATCTGGTGATCGCTTAAAATGAGGTCCGGTTCGAGGTTCCGGGAGCGCAGCGCCGCCTCCTCGCCGTTCGAGGCCTCGTACACCTCGAACCCCGGGTACCGGCTGAAGAACCGGGCAAAAATTTTCCGGACATTTTCGTCATTATCGACGATAAGGATCCGGATGTCGGGAGGTGAAACGTCGTTCATTTCGGCTTTGCCTCATCGGTCGCGACCTGAGGCGCTTGCGGCGTGATGGAGTCTTTTTGCGGGGCCGCTGCGGGAGGCCCGGGTACAGCGGAGACATGCTCTTTTATGTCCGTCGCAACCAGGATGCTCACGCGCCTGTTGCCAAAATCGAGGGGTTTGTCAGGGTGTTTCAGGTTGCGGTCCGCGAACCCCCTGACCTGCGATACCTGGTCCTTTCTTATACCGTTCTCTTCGAGGATCCTCCGGGCTGTATTTGCACGGTCGGAGCTCAATTCCCAGTTCGTGTAATCGGGGTTCACATAGGGCCTGGCGTCCGTGTACCCCTCGATCATGACCTTGTTGGGCAACTGGCCGACCTCTTTCCCGACGATCTTCAGAAGCTTGATCGTGTCCGGTTTCGGCTTCGAGCTTCCCACATCGAAAAAGAGCCCGGCCGAATTTTCGAGAAGCTCGATCCTTAAACCCTCTTTGGTAACGGTTATCTCGATCCTGTCCTTAAATTTCTCAAGGTCGGAATTTCCCTTGATAGCCTCTTCAAGTTTTTTCGCCTCCGCCTTCAATGTTTCGATCTGTGCCGATATGTTCGATGTCGGGACCGGGGCGGAACCCCGTGAACCGTGAAGAATATTCCCCCCGCGGCCGCTCTCGAAAACGCCCGGGTCCTTAAAATACGCAGAGATCGCCTGTTTCACGGTTGCGCTCTGCCCCACGATCCACAGCACGATAAAAAGGGCCATCATCGCGGTGACAAAATCTGCATAGGCCACCTTCCAGGCCCCGCCATGGTGGCCCCCGTGACCTTTCTTCTTTTTGACGACGACCCGTATCGGGGTCTGATGGTCATCCATGATCACTTGACCCCCTTGACGAACTTTTCCATTTCCTGAAAGCTCGGCCGGTAATCATTGGGGATGGACCGGCGGGCAAACTCGACGGACACGATGGGATTGAACCCTTTGGCGAGGGATATGACGCCCGATTTGATGGCGTCGTAAACCTTCGATTCCTCTTCGGCGGCAAGGTCGAGGTTTGTCGCGAGGGGCTGGATGAAACCGTATGACATGAAGATACCGAGAAAGGTGCCAACCAGCGCCACGGCGACCTTATGGCCGATCTCCTCCGGCGGGCCGTTTATTGCCTGCATCGTAATAACGATCCCGAGGACGGCGGCAACGATCCCGAGGCCCGGCATCGAGTCGCCGATCTTCTGCAGGATCATCCCGGGCTGCATGCTTTCCTGGTGGTGCGTGTCGATATCCAGGTCCATAAGGCTCTCGATATCATGGGGCGCTATTCCTCCGAGGACGATGAGCCTGAAGGTGTCGGTCATGAAGGAAATAATGTGATGGTGCTTCGTTATGTGCGGGTATTTCGTGAATATCTTGCTCTGATCGGGGTGTTCGATGTGCGATTCAAGCGCAATAAGGCCGTCTTTGCGGGTGACCTGGAATATCTCGTACATGAGCTTCAAAAGGTCGAGATAGAGCTGCCGGCTTATACTGCCCCCCTTGAGCGATCCCATCACCTTTGCGACTATCTTCGTGAGGAGCTTCTTGGGGGCGGAGATGATCATGGCGCCGAGCGCCGCCCCGCCGATAATGAGGAATTCGACAGGCTGGACGATCAGTTTCAAGGGCCCGCCTTCCATGACGAACCCCCCGAAGACTGCAAAGAGGACGATAATCGCGCCTATAAGGACAAACATTGTATATTCCAGGCCCCTTAAACTACTCTTGATCGAACATCAGGACAGGCTGGACCGCGACACCACACCCGTCAGTACAGTTATCGGTCCGTGGGTGGAAAATATTAAACTGGATGGGAAAACGATAAGGGTAAGACCTTACTTCAATTCGTTAAAAACTATCGTGCCGCCGGACATTGTCAAGAGGTTTTTCCCCCGGAGCGTGGCGCCGTGAAAGGGCGTGTTCTTGCCTTTCGAGGCGAAGGAACCGCGGTCCACGGTCCATTCGATGCCGGGGTCGAATATGATGATGTCTGCAGGCGCCCCTTCGGTTATTGTCCCCGCATTGATACCGAGGAGCCTTGCCGGGTTGATCGTCATCTTCGCAAGGAGCCCCTTCATATCGAGCACCCCGTCGCGGACGAGTCCAAGGGACAGGGCAAAGGCGGTCTCGAACCCCGAGATGCCGAACGTGGCAAGGTCGTATTCGACATCCTTCGACGTGTACTCATGCGGCGCGTGGTCCGTGGCGATGATATCGACGACACCTTTGTTCAGGCCCTCCCTGATGGCATCCACATCCCTTTTCGACCGCAGGGGCGGGTTGACCTTGGTGTTCGTGTCGAAGGTGAGCGTCGCTTCGTCCGTCAGGGAGAAGTAGTGAGGACAGGTATCGCACGTGACCTTTCGGAACGTCTTACGCGCGGCTTCGATGATGCCGACACTGCCGCGCGTTGATATATGGGTAATGTGGACCGGGGCATCGACGTACCTGGCTATCGCTATGTCCCGCTCGACTATGATCTCTTCCGCGATAGCCGGTATCCCCTCGAGCCCGTTCAAGAGGGACGACGTCCCCTCGTGCACATACCCTCCGGACAGGGTTTCGTCCTCGCAATGGGAAATGACGGGCAGCCCGAAGGTCTTCGCATATTCCAGGGCCTTGCGGAAAAGCCCCGCATTGCGCACCGACCTGCCGTCATCGGATATCGCGATAATGCCCGCAGCGAACATTTCGCCGATCTCGGCAAGCTCTTCCCCTTTGAGGCCGCGGGTTATGGCCCCGCAGGGAAGTACCCTGCACTTTCCCTCTGTCCGGGCTTTATCGACGATGAATTCCGTTACGCTGCGGCTGTCGTTGACAGGGCTTGTGTTGGCCATGCATACGACGGTCGTGAACCCTCCGCGGGCTGCGGCGCTCGTACCCGTCAGGATCGTTTCCTTGTACTCGAAGCCGGGTTCGCGCAGATGGCAGTGGACGTCGATGAGGCCGGGGGCAACGATGCGTCCCGACGCGTCGATGACCTGGGCCTTTCCTTCCGGTTTTTTTATTGTGTCGGATATTTCGCGGATGACCGAATTTTCCACGAGGATATCAAAGGTGCCGTCACGGCCGGTTTTGGGGTCTATAACGCGCCCGCCCCGTATCAATGTTTTCATGCTTCGCCCCCTATCAGGAGGTAAAGGACGGCCATCCTGACGGCGACGCCGTTTTCGACCTGGTCGAGAATGACTGACGCGGGGCCGTCCGCGACATCGTCCATGATCTCGGTCCCCCGGTTCATGGGGCCCGGATGCATCACAATGACATCATCCGCGGCCGTATCCACGTGTTTCTTTGTCAGGCCGTACAATGTCGAGTATTCCTTTGTCGAAGGGATGTACTTTGTACCCCCGCGCTCCTTTTGTATCCTGAGCATCATAATGACGTCTGCCTTCCGTACCGCTTTTTCGAGATCGTATTCGACGCGTACGCCGAGTGTCTCGATGTACGGGGGGATCATGGTCGGGGGCCCGCAGCAGATGATCTCGTTCCCGAAATTCTTGAGGGAAAATATGTTGGAACGGGCGACTCTGCTATGGGCTATATCGCCGACGATCGCTACTTTAAGGCCGTCTACCCTCCCTTTTTTCTCGCGTATCGTGTACAGGTCGAGAAGGGCCTGGGTTGGATGCTCGTGGGACCCGTCACCGCCGTTGATTATCGAAGAATCGAGAATGGCGGCAAGCATATGGGGAGCTCCCGGCATACTGTGGCGGATCACGATCGCATCGGGCCTCATGGACTCGAGGTTGCGTGCCGTGTCCTTCAGCGTCTCACCTTTGGTCGAGCTGCTCGTGCTTGACGATATGTTGATGGTGTCGGCGCTCAAACGTTTTGCGGCTATCTCGAATGACGTGCGGGTACGCGTGCTCGGTTCGTAGAAGAGTGTTATGACCGTCTTACCCCGGAGAGTGGGGACCTTTTTGATCTCTCTTTTCGAAATGTCCTTGAATGATTCGGCGGTATCGAGAATAAAAAGTATCTCCTCTTTCGAGAGGTCACGGATATCGAGGAGATCTTTTCTTTTCCAGTTCATCAGGTCTTTACGATCACCACTTCTTCTTTGCCGTCTATTTCGCTCATTCTGACCAGAACTTCATGGTGCTCGCTGACCGGGCAGATTATGCCGGCATAGTCGGGGTGTATCGGCAATTCTCGCTCGCCCCGGTCGACGAGCACGGCGAGTTGTATCTTCTTCGGTCTGCCGAGGTCCATGATCGCGTCTATAGCGGCCCGTATGGTGCGGCCTGTATGGAGCACATCATCGACAAGGACAACAGTCATGTTGTTGACATCGAATGGTATCTCCGTTTTTTTGACCTCGGGCGATCTCAGTTTGGATATGTCGTCGCGGTACATCGTTATATCGAGCACACCGAAAGGCGGCTTCATGCCTTCGACACTCTTTATCTTGTCCTGTATCCGGTTGGCAAGATAGACGCCCCGCGTCCTGATCCCGATAAGGCTCAAAGAGCCCGACCCCCCGTTCTTCTCGAGTATCTCATGGGTGATCCGCGTTATCGTGCGGTCTACGGCTTTCTTATCGAGGATGACCTTTTTCTTCATTTAATCGTCAAAATAAATAGCAGCCGTCTCGCAGTGCTCGATGCACGCGCCGCATTCAATACAGTCCCCGGGGTCGGCAACGGTCACAATGCCGTGATCTCTTGTAAAAACCTCGTAGGGACATATGGATACACATTCCCCGCATTGGATGCATGCTGATCGTGAAATATACGGGCGCACCTGCTTTTAGTACTATAGAAAGTTTTCCGGAAAAAAGCAACCCGTTCTTTTTCCCTGTGTTTTCGCTTTATTTTAAACAATTTTTTACTTACTTTATCACCGGAAATTCGCTATATATATGTAGTGGTTTTTCAGGACCGTTATCAAAAGGGGTTGGCGGCATGAAGAAATATGTTCTTTTATCTGTCTTTGCCGTAGTTTCGCTTGGCATAGCACCGGCGTGTTTCGGCGCGGATGAACTGAAAATAACGAAGGACAGGGACGGGACCACCTGGTCGGTCGGTTCGGGTGAAACGCGTGAAAAGAGGCAGGCGGAAGAGGAGCGCGACAGGGACCGGGCGTGGAACATGCTCCAGAACCAATCGATAATCCTTGACAGGCGAACTACGAAGTAGCATGGAAAAGGGCAGGATCATAATCGTCGAGGATGAAGAGAACATCCTCAATATGCTGACAGAGTTCCTGTCATCGAACGGTTACGAGGTCGACCCGTTCAATGACAGCAGGAAGGCCCTCTCCGCGCTGAAAAATAACGGGTACCACGTGCTCATCACCGACCTCATGATGCCGAAGGTCGATGGGCTTCAGCTCATCAATTTCATCCAGAAGGAATTTATCGACACGCTCGGTATCGTCATGACAGGATACGGCAGCATGGAAAGTGCCATAACGGCCATGCGATGCGGGGCCTTCGATTACCTTCTGAAACCGTTCAAGTTCGAAGAAGTGCTTGCCACCATTGATTCCGCGATCTACTATTACAATCTGCTCAAGAGCGACACGATCCCCAAAGGGCTCACGCTCAAGGCAAACCTCCTGCGGCGTTACTCCGAGAATAAAATGGTCCGTGAGAACACGATCCTGAGATCGGCCCTGAAGGACAAATACAAGTTCGAGAACATCATCGGTATCAGTTTCCCTATGCAGAAGGTGTTCGAAATGATCGAACGGGTTGCCGACACCAATGCAACCGTCCTCATTACCGGTGAAAGCGGTGTCGGCAAGGAGCTTGTTGCCCGGGCCATCCATTACAATTCATCAAAACGGGACAATCCCCTTGTCGTCGTCAATTGCGGCGCAATTCCCGAGACGCTCCTCGAGAGCGAGCTTTTCGGCTACGAAAAGGGTGCCTTCACCGGGGCCGTGGCTTCGCGGATCGGAAGGTTCGAGCTTGCAAGCGGCGGGTCCATCTTTCTCGACGAGATCGGCGATATGAGCTTTAACCTGCAGGTCAAGCTCTTGAGGGTGTTGCAGGAAAAGTCCTTCGAACGCATCGGAGGGGCGAAGACGATAAAGATCGATGTCCGCATAATCGCAGCGACGAACCGCAAGCTCGAGGAGCTGGTCGAGGAGGGTAAGTTCCGGGAGGACCTGTACTACCGGCTCAACGTCGTGCCTGTCGAGATACCGCCATTGCGGGAGCGGCGCCAGGACATCCCGCTCCTCGTGAACTTTTTTCTCGAGCAATCGAACAGGATCAACAATGCCGCCATAGAGGGTTTTTCGGAAGAAGCGATGAAGGCCCTCATCGAGTACAACTTCCCCGGTAATGTCCGGGAACTGCAGAATATCATCGAACGGATGGTTGTCCTGAAAAGGAGCGGCCATATCGACATAGAAGACCTCCCCGAGAAATTCTACAGCCATGAAAGGGAAGAGGCACCCCGGCCGGATGCCGATATCGATATCGACAAAGGGTATGATACGCTGGTCTCCGAGTTCGAAAAGACGCTCATCATGAAGGCCTTGAGCGAAACGCAGGGCGTCAAAAGCAAAGCAGCCCAGGCCCTCAACATCAACCGCACGACCCTCATAGAAAAAATGAAACGTCTCGGCCTGGACGGATCGTCAAATTCTTGACAACCAAAAAGAGGTTCTGCGTTCTGCGTTCCACGTTCTACGTTTTGAATTCCATCGATGATAATCATCGCGCTTTCCCCCTTCACTTCCTGACGTAACCGTATTATGGCTTTTTGCTTACGTTTTTAACGTAGAACGTAGAACGCAGAACGCAGAACCTTTTTCTCTGGCATTCATTTTGCAACCTTTTTCCCCATGCCCGGACCCGAAGTCCAACTCCTTGAAAACGCTTTTACGGAATTCGCGAAGGCGTCGGATTCCATTATCAGCCATTACGGAATGCTCGAGGGCCAGATCAGGAACCTGAAAAAGGAACTCGAAGAGAAGAATGCAGCTCTGGAGAGGGCGAGCGAGTACCTCTACACGATACTCAATTCACTTCCCGTCGGTGTTGTCGTCCTTGACGGCGGGTCCGTGGTCTTTGCCAACAGGAACGCGCAGGAGCTGATCCCGGAAGGCATCGTGGGTAATTTGAATAGCACGGCTGACAGGACGGGCGAGATACGGAGCGGGATGGGGCGTTACCGGTGGAAGACGGAATGCCTTGGCAATGGTTTTGAAGGCAACTATGTCGTGGCGATCGAGGACGTTACCGAGATCGAGAGGATGAAGGAGCACATGGAGCGGGATGAAAGGCTCCGGGCGATGGGTGAGATGGCTGCCCGGATATCGCACGAGATAAAGAACCCGCTGGGCAGCATGGAACTCTTCCTGTCAATGCTCATGGCCGGTAAGATGCGCGTGAAAGACCGGAAATACGTCGAATACATCCTCTTCGGCGTCAAGACCATAGACAGGATAATCAACAACATCCTCTCCTATACGCGGCCGAAGGAGCTGGTATTAAAGGAAGGCGAACTGCGGTCGGTCGTCGGTGATACGCTTGAATTCATGAGCATATCGACGGAGGCGAGGAACATCGAACTGCAATTTGCCCCGGCGTCGCCGGGGGTTGCCCTTTTTGACCCCGACATGATGAAGCTCGTCATCATGAACCTCATGAGCAATGCTATGGACGCCGTAGGCCCCAATGGCAGGATCAAGGTCGATGTCCGCGAAAATGAAAGATACGGCGTCATCGTGGTGAGCGACAACGGGCCCGGCATGACGGAAGAGCTCAGGCGGAGCATCTTCAATCCTTTTTTTACAACGAAAGACAAGGGCATGGGCCTCGGGCTTTTCATTGTTTACAACATCGTGAAGGCGCATAACGGATCGATCGAGGTTGAATCGGAAGAAGGATCGGGTTCTTCGTTCCTTATATATATCCCGAAGGAGAGACTGACAGTCCTATGAAAACGAATGTTCTCGTTGTTGACGACGACAACCATATGCGGATCGCCCTGAAGGAGTCGCTTGTCCGTGCGGGCTACAACGTGGCGCTCGCCGAGGACGGGAAGATGGCGATGGTCGAGATCGACCGGAAGCCCTACGACCTTGTTATAACCGACGTCAAGATGCCGCACATCGGGGGCATCGACCTTCTGAAGGCCATAAAAGAGACATCCCCCCTTATGCCGGTGATCCTCATGACGGGATACGGGACCGTGCAGGACGCAGTGAAGGTCATGAAGGAAGGGGCCTACGACTACATTCAAAAACCGTTCAACACCGACACGCTGTACAGCGTTGTGCGGCGCGCCCTTGGTGTAAACAACGGGAAGATCGTTTTCGCGTCCCGGGCGATGAAAGAGGTGCTCGTAAAGGCCGAGAGGGTTGCCGGGTCGGACGCGACGGTCCTCGTACTCGGGGAAAGCGGCGTCGGTAAAGAGGTGATAGCGAAGTTCATCCACGAAAATTCCGGCCGTGCCCATATGCCGTTCGTCGCGGTCAACTGCGCCGCCCTGCCGGAGAACCTCCTCGAGAGTGAGCTCTTCGGCTACGAAAAAGGCGCATTTACAGGTGCGATGACGCGCAAACCGGGGAAATTCGAGCTCGCGGACAGGGGCACGATCCTCCTCGACGAGATAACGGAGATGGACCTGAGGCTCCAGGCGAAACTGCTTCGCGTGCTCCAGGAACAGGAGCTTGAAGTGCTCGGCGCCCGCTCGGCACGGAAGATCGATGTGCGGGTCATAGCGACCACGAACAGGGACATCGTGAAAACCGTGGCCGACGGTAATTTCAGGGAGGACCTGTACTATCGGCTGAGCGTTTTCCCGATAACCATCCCGGCCCTGCGCGAAAGGCGCGAGGATATCCCGCCGCTCGCCGACCATCTCTTGAAGAAACACTCGCGCGGCATGGATATCGGGGTCAGTGACGAGGTGATGGAGCATCTTAAGAACCGGCACTGGAAGGGCAATGTACGGGAGTTGGAAAATGTGATAGCGCGTGCGTGCATACTGTCGGGCGGGTCGGTCATAACGATGAGCCACCTTGACGAGGGCCGCGCTGTTCAGACAGAGGCGCCGGTGAGCTCGGTCCGCGAGATGGAGACGAAGCTCATTCTCGATGCCCTGCGGTCCGTGCGGGGCAACCGTTCCAGGGCCGCCGGCATCCTCGGCATAACGGTGAGGACCTTGAGGAACAAAATCAACGAATACCGGGCCATGGGGATCGAGGTACCGGTGAGGGAGTATTGATATGGAGCTCGTTGACCTGATAGGCAAGGCCCTTTCGGTACGCGCCTTCTACCATAAGCTCGTTTCGGCGAACATCGCCAATTCGCAGACCCCGGGATACAAGTCGAAAAACATCGATTTCAGGGCCGAGCTCGACAGGCGTGCGGGATCGGCAGGCCGTGTATCTCAGGACGGCAAGGATTATAAGGTCACAGAGAACGAATCCGGTGAAGGGTTGGTCAGGCTTGACGGCAATACGGTCGAACTGGAGACGGAAACGGTCAGGCTGACAGAGAACCAGCTCATGTACCAGGCGCTCGTTCAGCTGGCATCGAAGCGTTTTTCCATGATGAAGTACCTGATAGGGGAAGGGAAGAGGTAACGTATGGGCGTTTTTGATATTTTCAAGATAAGTGCTTCGGGAATGAAGGCGCAGAGGACAAGGATGGACACGATCGCCTCGAACCTTGCGAATGTCCAGACGACGAAGACCGACGAAGGCGGGCCGTACAGGAAGAAAGAGGTTGTTTTCAAGACGGTTGACGTCTCCGACGATAAGGGTTTCCGGGGGGCCCTGTCCAAACAGGTGGACGGTGTCCACGTCGACGGTGTCCGGGAAAGCGACAAGCCTTTCCAGCAGGTATACAATCCCGGCCACCCCGACGCTGATGAAAAGGGATACGTCACCTACCCGAACGTCAACATGATGGAGGAGATGACGGACATGACGGCAGCCGCGCGTGCATACGAAGCGAATGTCAACGTCCTCAGCACGACCAAGGACATGTTCATCAAGACCCTCGAGCTTATTAAATAGGGAGGCTGGCCATGAAGATAGAGAATTTTTCTCTCCCCAATTTCGGCGAAGTCCAGAAGCCGGCGAATGAAAAGGCGAAAACATCTTTTGGTGATGTCCTGAAGGATTCCATCAAGAAGGTCGTCGAACTGGAGAAGGATGCCGGCCAGGAGATGGAAAAACTGGTCAAGATGGAGAATACGGATGTTCAGAGCACCATGATCGCCGTGGAAAAAGCCGACCTCTCTTTTCAGATGATGATGCAGATACGCAACAAGATCTTGAGTGCTTACGAAGAAATCATGAGAATGCAGGTGTAGCCTATGCCTCCTATGGACGAACTTCTCAACACGGGCAGGAATTTCTTAAGAACGGCGCCGAAAAGCAAGCTCTACATGTACATCTTTCTTTTCATAGCCGTCGTCGGCGGTTCC
>CALMFJ010000045.1 GCA_937862865.1 uncultured Pseudomonadota bacterium
GCCGGGATCCAGTGACAATACGTTCTTGACTCCTTCCGCCCTGGGACTTGCATCCTACGGCCGTTTAGACTGTCTATTTTTTTCTTGACAATGTAGTTAGACTGTATAAATATGTAAATTGTAGTGACAGCGCTGGGGCAAATGGGGGTATTCGGGGTGGAAGAGCTCAACGGCCACAAGTGGATTGACAGCAAGGAACTGCTTAAGAGATCCGCGATATCGCGCGCAACCCTTAACAATTATATCAAACGGGGCATTATTCCGAAGCCGCTCGTGAAGAACGCATCCAGGGACCTGAAAGGCACGAAGAAGATCGGCTATTTCCCTGAAACTGTCTTAGACACCATATTGGAGATCAAGAAACTTAAGGGAAAGGGGAAGGCCATGGACGCAATTGCAGAGGAAGTCAGACCGGTCGGGTACCGGGGGCCTGAACGCCGTTGTTTTGCGAACTCGCTTGTTGTCGAAAAAGGGTACGGAGCTATGGAAATGACGAATGACAGCCTGAGCCTGACGCTGGAAGATATCAAGACCCCTGCCTATCTGCTCAATTATGAGTTCGAGATCGAATGGATCAACGAACCTGCCGAAAAGGTCATCTTCGGCAAGTCTATCCGGTCTATCCGGGACGTGGAGCTGAGGAACGTGTTCCGTTTGTTCCTGAGCTGGGAATTCAATCATTTCGTGAAGAACTGGGAAGAGATCGCCGAGTACCATATGGGTTTTTACCGGATGAAAATGGGCAAAGAACAGCTGGGCCAGATGTACACGGCTATGTCCGGCAGGGAGACCCAGTATCTCGAGGGCGTCTATGAACGTTCCCCGAGGATCCACCCGGAAAAGGTCCACAGTCGTTATCTTGACGTGGAAGGGACCAACGGCTCGATCGAAAGATTCATCGTATACACGACGTTCTTCCGGGAAGGGATGTTCTTCCTTTACCAGAAGGCTGAAAAGGCGCAATCGGGCATAGCAGAATTCCTCTCAGACCGCGAGACGGTCGTAAGGGACCTGCTTCAGCAGCGCCTGCCGACTCTCGTGTCGTTCAGTGTTCTGGTCGCCGATCTTCAGAATTCTGTCCGCATATGCGCCGAGCTGCCGCCCGAGGAATATTTTGAGCTGATAAACAGTATGTGGAAGATACTCGAGGAGTCCTTCAAGACGTACCACGGAATATACGGCAAGAGGATAGGGGACGGTGTCGTCTATTATTTTCTGAAGAAGCAGGACCCCGGATACCTCATGAATTCGATTAGCTGTGCCCTGTCCATCCGCGAGAAAATGGCCGACTTCTCCGCCGAATGGAAGGCCCGCAAGAGATGGCTCAACGATCTCCATCTGAATATGGGGATCAACGAAGGGCAGGAATATTTCAGTACGACCACGCCGTCATCGACGAACATCGAGTTTACAGCCCTCGGTGACACGATAAACTATGCATCGCGGCTTTCAAATCTTGCCCGGTTCGGGGCGATCCTGACAACGAAGAACGTCATAAACCATCTGAACAACGATGAGCGCAATTCGATCCGTTACGGCATCAGGAAAAACCTCGAAGAAAGGGAGATATTTGTGGAGAACGTCTTTTCCCGCGTCGACGACCTGCTCAAGGACAATGACACCTGGCGCCAGCGTTTCATCGACATCGCAACGTTGCCGGTGGCAGAGATAACCGACTCAAGAAAACCCGTCGTAAGCAAACCGCAAGCCTGATTGGTTTTTCTGCCTGAAACTTGAAACTTGAAAAGGCCCCAAAGGGGCCTTACACTCTTTCTATGGACATAATTACCGTGCAGGGCCTGACGAAGGATTACGACGGCTTCCGGGCAGTCGACGATGTCCATTTCTCGATCAGGCGAGGTGAATTCTTCGGGTTCCTCGGCCCGAACGGTGCGGGAAAGACCACGATCATGCGTATCCTGTACTGTTTTATGCCGCCGACCGCGGGCACTGTCCATGTTCTCGGCCATGATGTCACAAAGGACCCGAGCCTCATAAAATCGAGGATCGGGGTCATGCCTCAGGACGACAGCCTCGACCCCGATCTGTCGGTGATCCAGAACCTCGTTGTGTATGCGCGCTATTTCGATATACCGAAAAAAAGGTCAGCCCCGCTGGCCCGGGAGCTGCTCACGTCCGTGGACCTCATGGAAAAAATAGATGAGAAGATCCGGAACCTGTCGGGAGGCATGAAAAGAAGCCTTCTGCTCGTCAGATCGATCGTCAACGATCCCGAGATCATCATACTTGACGAGCCGACAACGGGGCTTGACCCCCACAGCCGGCAAACCGTGTGGAAGCGCCTCTCCGGCCTGCAGGAGAGGGGTAAGACGCTGCTCCTTACAACGCACTACATGGAAGAGGCCCAGAGGCTTTGTGACCGCGTAGCGATCATGGACAGGGGCAGGATAATCGTCATCGCATCTCCGCAGGAGCTCATGGACCGCCACGGCGGAAATCTCGAGGATGTCTACCTGAAGCTCACGGGGCGGAAACTTGAAAGTTAAGCGGGCATACCGGGTCTGGCAGCGGCACCTGACCGTTTACACAAAGCTCTACCTGTCGAGCGTTGCTCTCAACTTTGTCGAACCTGTCCTTTACCTTGTCGCCCTGGGTTTCGGCCTCGGCGGATATATAACAGAGGTACAGGGAAGGCCGTATATCAATTTCATCGCACCGGGCATCATCGCGTCTTCCTCCATGTTCGCCACGGTATACGAATGCACCTATGCCACGTACGTGCGGATCTTCTACCAGAAGACCTTCGACGCCATCCTGTCCACACCCGTCAACATCGATGATCTCATAGCGGGGGAAATGATGTGGGGTGCGACGAAAAGCGTTCTGTACGGCATTATCATCATCGGGACGATAAGCGCCTTCCACCTCGTCGATTCCGCGCTCGTCGTCCTTGTTGTTCCCGTACTCTTTCTTAGCGGTCTTATATTTGCCGAGATATCGCTTTTCTGCGTGGCCCTCGTGCCGGGGGTCGACTCCCTGAATTACTTCTACACGCTTTTCATGTCGCCCATGTTCCTCTTCTCCGGCATCTTCTTCCCCCTCGACACCCTCCCGCCATTTGTCGCTAAGATCGCCTGGTTTACCCCTCTGTACCATTTGACCAACGTCTGCAGGTCTCTGGCCGCAGGTGATGCCCATCGCGCTGTGGAAGGCATTGTGTGGATAATAGTCGTGGCGATCATCCTCTCGCCGCTGCCGTTTCATTTTATGCGGAAAAGGATCGTACGATGAACGGCGTAAGGCTAACGGCTAACGGCTAACGGCT
>CALMFJ010000046.1 GCA_937862865.1 uncultured Pseudomonadota bacterium
TTCTTCGATCCTCCTGTCAATATCTGCAGCGCAATAGTTAACAACATTACACGGCTGATTTCAATAAAGAAGATGGGCTATGGGCTATGGGCGATGATAATGGGGATGGTCTTTTCCTATAGCCCATCGCCCATTGCCTATAGCCTGTTTTTTATAATTTCTTCCTATTATCCAGCGAGCTCTTTATGGTGAGGGGGTCTATGTAGACTATGTCGCCGCCGACGGGGATGCCGGAGGCTATGCGGGTGATCCTGACATCGTAGGGTTTGAGGATCTCCGCGATGTAATGGGCGGTGGTGTTGCCTTCAATGTTGGGGTTGGTCGCGACGATGACCTCGGTGATGCCCTCGCGGACGATCCTGTCGCGAAGCTCATTTATCCTGATATCGTCGGGCCCGATGCCTTCGAGGGGGTTGATGACCCCGTGAAGGATATGATAGCGCAGCTGCCCCGGGTTTGACGATTCAATGACCATCATGTGCGAGGACTCCTCCACGACGCATACGGACGTCTTGTCCCGCCTTTCGTCCCTGCAGATAACGCAGGGGTCCGCATCGGTTATGTTGAAGCACGTACTGCACAGGCGTATCTTTTCCTTGATATCGACAAGGCTGCGCGAGAGGTCCGTTATGTACCCGTCACGCGCGTTGAGAAGATAGAAGGCGAGCCTCGTCGCCGTCTTCCGCCCGATGCCCGGAAGCCGCGTCAGGTTATCGATAAGGCGCTCGATCGGTTCGGGGTAAAACACGGCAATTACATCCCGAACGGCATCTGCATGCCGCCGGTCACTTTCGACATCTCCTCCTGGACCATCTCCCGGGAACGGTCGAGCCCTTCATTGACCGCCGCCGTGATAAGGTCCTCGAGAAGCTCGTTGTCCTTTTCCTCAAGCACCTCGGGCGAGATCCTGAGGGAGACTATCTCCTGCCTGCCGTTCACCACGCACGTGACCATGCCGCCGCCCGACTGGGCTTCGACCGTCCTGTCACCCATCTCCTCCTGGAGCTTCACGAGGCGGTCCTGCATCTTCTTCGCCTGCTGAAGTATCTGGTTGAATCCTTTTGACATATTTCCTCCTCCTAAATGTTGAAGAGAGACTCCGCTTCTTTCACATATTCTTCCAGGATGTTCCTCTTTTTGTCCGAGGCGTCCCTGAACTCGACCTTCATGGCCCGGCCGAAGAATTGGCCTGCCAGGCCCTTGATATCCTCATACTCGCTCTTTATGAAATTACCATACTTCTTATCAATAAGAACAACAAAGACCTGTCCTTCCAGCATACACTCGCACGAGTCGAACATGCTTCCGAGGAAGGGTTTTTTCTTTTTCAGGAATTCGACAAATCCGTGAACGTCCTCAGCCGGAGGCTCTCCCCGGGCCGGCCCGCCGGATGGCGGCACGCTACGCTCACCTTGATCGGGCCCTGAGACCGGCGATGGTCCCGGAACAGCATCTTCCCGTGCGGCAGGGCGGACCGGGCGCGGCCCCGCAGCGGCGGCCCCCGAACCTGCCCTGTCGAGCTCGGCGATGGCCCTGTCCACGTCCTTGAGCTGCGACAGGTTATAGAGGTTGATATAGAGGGTCTCCAGGGCTATTCTCGGGAAAAGGCCGCGCATAAGGTCTTCGCTGCGCAGCATGTAGTACAGCATGTTCTGTATCTCGTAATACTCGACGTCATGAAGAAGCTTCTTGAGGTCCGCTTCTTCCTCTTCGCCAATCGAGATAAAATCGGGAACACCGTTGCACGCTTTGACGATCATCATGTTCCTCAGGTACGAGACGAGCCCCCGGTATATCTGCCCCACGTCGAACCCCTCGCCCAATGTCGATTCGATCGCGGATAGGCCCCCCGTGAGGTCTTTTTCGATGATCGACCTGACGATCCCGGATATGACGTTCTTCTCGACGATCCCGATGATGTTTATCACGTCGCTTTCGGATATATGCTTCCCGCTGTATGCAATGATCTGTTCGAGGACTGACTCGGCGTCCCGCATCGAGCCGTCCGCCTCGATAGCGACATGATGGAAGGCCCCCGGATCGAACGTGATGCCGTCTTTCGCGCAGATGGCCTCAAGCTGCATAATGATCTCACGCTCGGTGATGCGCCTGAAATCGAACCGCTGGCAGCGGGACATGATCGTGTAGGGGATCTTCTGGGATTCCGTTGTGGCGAGGATGAATATATTGTGCCCGGGCGGTTCCTCGAGGGTCTTCAGAAAGGCGTTGCGGGCCTGGTCTGTCAGCATGTGCGCCTCGTCGAGGATGTACACCTTGTACTTCGCCTTCATCGGCAGGTAGCGGACGGTTTCCCGAAGCTCCTTGATGTCATCGATGCCGCGCGTCGATGCCGCATCGATCTCGATAACATCGACAAAATTGCCGTTCGCTATCCCGAGACAGTTCTCGCAGACATTGCACGGCTCGTCGGTGGGCCCGTTTACGCAGTTGACAGCCTTTGCGAAGATCCGGGCAAGCGAGGTCTTCCCGACGCCCCTCGGGCCGGTAAAAAGAAAAGCGTGCGCGATCCGGCCCGCCTTAATGGAATTTTTCAGGGTGGTGATAATATGCGGCTGCCCGACGACATCGTCGAATCTCTGGGGCCTGAACCGTCGTGCGATGACCGTGTAGCTCAAATTGTTTCGCCTCTTTCCACATCCATACTATCGATCAAAAAAGCCAGGCTACCTGCGGCACACGGATCAGCTATTACCGCTGCTTCCTTCCGGACCTGACGGGGTTCATAACCTCCACGTTGCGCAGGGCCTGGCCATTCATACCGATATGGCGGGTCAGGGTGCGGCCGACGCGGACCGCATCCGAAATGACCGTTGTTCTGGTGTTTCATGCAAATCTGCAGGGAATATTGTACAAAAAATCGGCCCGCAAAGCAAAACAATTGCGCGGCCGCGTAACGGCAGTCAAAACGGTGTCCCGCCCCCCGTCCTGCATGAAGGGACTTTACAGGGGGTCAATATCGTCCCGGGTTCCATCATCCTCTTTGTCGTCGCTGCTGATGTTCCGCTTCAGGTAATTCCGGGCAACGTCCTTGCCGCCCAGCCCAAAAGCTATGGCAAGGGCAAGGACGATCCCGCCAAAGATTATGGCGAAGGCGATGAGGACGGTATCGCGCCCGATCCCGAGCTGCTCCATGGCCATTGTCACAGAAAGGATAAAGATGGTGATCTTGACGAACCTTCCGACCATTCCTGATTGCCTCAAGCCTGCATTCACGGAAGCGATAAGCGCCGCACGTCCGAAAAAGTTGCCAAAGAGGTAGCCGAACAGCAAGATCACCACTGCGGTAAAAACGTTGGGAAGGTACAGAAAGAACCGGTCAAGAAGGTTTTCGACCGTCGGGATCTTCAGCGTCTGCACCGCTACAACGGCAAAGGTAAAAACGACGAACCACCCCACAAGCCTCGCGACGAAGGCTGAAAAGGAGTCCTTGATACCGCCCCTCGCGAGCATTTCAAAAAGCCCGACGCGTTTTGCCGCCCTGTCGAGTTTCACGGCGCGGAATATCTTGAGAAAAACTATCCGGAGAACGCCCCCGAGAACGATGCCGATGATGAGCAGGGCAAGCGATGTGAGAAGATTGGGCATGAATGTCAGGAACTTCTCGTAACAACTCTCGAAAGGTTCTATGATGATCCTCTGAAGAAAATTCATGTAAGGCCCCCTTTCATGTTACGTCCAACGGTCCGCGAAGGACGGTTTGAACTTCTCATACACACCGCACAGGGTGTCGATCTTCTCTTCCACCTCGGGCCCGCTGCTGTCCCACGCCTCGATCACGAAAGATGCCGTCCGCCCTATATACAACGGGGTCAGGGACTTGAGGAGGTGCTCTTTGTTGAGGGCGTTGCGGTGCGCGGCAAGGGCAAAATTATATATCGTATCAACCCATATTTCATCGGGCATGCGGAATTTTTCTGGTGCGGCGTGCGCCAGTCTCTTCAGGAAACGGAGGGTCTCAGCGGGCAGGATGCTCCTCCAGACGCCTGCCAGTTCTTGCGCGCCGAGAGTGAACTTGTCGATCATCCTCTGTATATTGACACCGACCGGCTCAAGGCCTACCTCGTACGTGAACCCGAAAACAGGCACCGCCTCGTTCGCGGATACCCTCTTCCACATGGACTGGTATTCCTCCATGAGATCGAATGTGGCCCCCACGACCTGGTAGAGCATGGCGCTCAAGTCCGCTCCGGGGTCCTTGGCGTCATGGATCTTCGCCCCGAGAAAGGCCTGGCATACCCGGAAATCATTGGCAATGGCCGTCGTGGTCATCCAGATATCGATCCCGTACCGCGCCACGTCCGTCTCCCATACGTCTTTCGTGAGATAGAACCCCGCAAGCTTACCGGAAAAGCCGAAATCCCCTCCTATCGGCTGGCGCACATTCTTCCCGTACAGTGCCCTCGTCAGGGGGTAGACGATGCTGTTGGTGATCGTCCCGTCATATTTGTGGCGATGATAGAGCGGCGCCACATAGTCGTATCCGTCCCTCATGACCGGTGTGATAAGGAGCTCGATCCATTCCGGGGTAATACTGCGCAGGTCGGAATCCACGACGGCGCACGCCTTGACGTTAAGGGCCTGTGCTATTTCAAAGATGGTCCTGAATGCGCTTCCTTTTCCCGGTATCCCGTGGTACGGGATGGCGATCTTGGAAAACGATTCTACGCGATGAGACAGGAGGATAGAGTGGAAATCATCGATCGTCGTAGTGTGGACCACATCCATCGTACCGTCCTTGGAACCCCCGTCGGAATTTACGAGCACCGTCTTCCTGTCCGGGAAATATTTGGCGAGGCCTGCCTGGACGGCCCGGACGACGTGGCCGATGGAGCGGGCGTTGTTATAGCTCGGGACCCCGACCAGGATATCGGCTTGCCCGATCTCGTTGATACGTCCCTGGATATCCTCTCTCTCAACGACACTGTTCATCATACCGCCACCGGACTATCCTGTCTGAAATGAACCCTCCCCGGTTCGCGCCCCGGGGCCTTTCCCGCATCGATCAACGGCCCGACCTGAGAAGCGCTACGGGAAAATACCGGAAGAGGGCGGAACATTCAAGCCCGAAAGGATCTGAGGCACTGGCCTTCATACGCTCCCCGGTAAAGATATCTTCATAAACGCTCTCCCCCGGGCCTCCCGGCACGATCACCGTCGTGTCTTTCCACATGCCGCCCGGGTCCGGGCCCGACAGGGGCAGCAGTTTCATCAGGAACCTTGGAACGGCAACTATGATCGTCGTGTTGAGGAAGCGGCGGGCAAAGGCTATGATGTGCGCCGAGCGTATCCCCGATGTTTCCAGCGGTATGTAGTCCCCTTTTTCGAAAGCCTCCCGCATCTGGCCGCGCAACGTCAGGGCCCTGTACGTTATATACATCTTCATTCTGGCGTCTTCCATCGACCCTGTCAATTCTTTCACATACCCGACCGGGCCCTTCGCTTCGAGGTCCCCCTTCATTTTTCGAAACATCTCCATGCGGCGCGTGTAATCAACGGGCGCCCGGTTGTCGGGATCGACAAGCCTCAAGTCCCACAGTTCCGTTCCCTGGTAGAAGTCCGGTATGCCCGGCGAACAGATCTTCAGAAGGGCCTGCCCGCACGAGTTGTACATACCGCAAAGGGACACTCTCTTCTGAAAAGGAACGAAATCGTCGAGGAACGGGCCCTCCCGGCCCCTGTCCAGTACCGCGTCTATGAACACGGTCAAGGCATCTTCGTACATACTGTCCGGATTGACCCAGCTTGTATTTACCTTTGCCTCCTTGACGGCTTTGACCATATATGTCTTGATCCGCTCTTTGTAAACGCCATACTCTTCCTCCGTGACAGGCCCCACCGGCCAGGTGCCGAGCAGCGTCTGGTAAAGGAGATATTCTTCATTCCTGTCAGGGACCTCCCGGCGGTTGACGACCGTCTTCTTTTTCCTGTTCAATCGTGCCCACAGGTGGACGTGTTCCCCCCATTCGGCCGGTATTTCCGAAAGGACGTTGATCCGGGCCCTCACATCCTCGCCCCGTTTCGTGTCGTGGGTCGAGGATGTTATCAGGGCGTAGGGCCAGTTCTTGATCCGTTCGATGTTCTGCCCGTGAAAGGTATCGAGAACGGTGCCGAACCGGTCAGGAGCGCCGCCCACTTCGTTCAGGGAAACGAGCCGGTTGTACACATAAAAAGAGGTGTCCTCGACGCCCTTTGCCATGACCGGGCCCGTTATCTGCTGGAACCTCATCGTGAAATCGAGCCATGCCGCCTTTACCTCATCCTCAGTGCCGGGGGGATGGGCAAGAAGGAGAACGCCTTTCAGGAAGAGGAAAATGGATTCGTTCACAACAGGATTTCTCCGGACCGCCTTCGAGACCGCAAGATCGATGTAATGCCGGTCCCGCTCCTTCACTTCAGGCCCGTTGATATACGTTCTATAGACGGGAAAACAGGCAATGACCTCGACGATGACCTTGATAAGGCTGTTCATGGTGAAATCCCGCGTATGACGGTTGCCTTCGGCGATGACGCTCAGGCTGTGCCCCAGGGTATTGATCTCGCTGGACATGGCGACCTGCATGACGAGCTTTTTGTTCCGGTACAGCACCTCCTGAAAATCGGCATATGCCCGGGTGAACCGTTTGTAAAGGGCATCAAAGGCCTTTGCGTTCCGGGTGTCGACAAAGATCCCGCTCAGGCTGTTCAAGAAGACATACCCCGTCGTGCTGAACAGGGGCCATTCGGCGGGCATGGTCTCACCCCTGCCGAGTATCTTTTCAGCGACTATATAAAAGGGCTTGAAGTATCTTTGCTCCTCTAAAGCCTGTTCGTACCGTTTCGCAATCACCGAGTCGACATAGGTTTCGCCGTAAGGCAGGTCGACATTTTCCCTCACCTCCTGAAGGCGGGACCTCAGAGCTATGGCGAAGCACCGCCGCTGAAGCCTGTCAAAGTATTTCCAGGGGTCGTGAAGCCCGTCCGGGTGGTCCACTCTCAACCCCGTAACCCTCCCCTCTTCGATCAGCCGGAAGATGAGGCGATGTGTCTCCTCGAAGACCTCAGGGTCCTCCATCTTGATCGCCGCAAGGCTGTTGACATCGAAAAACCTCCGGTAATTGATCTCCTCCGCGGCCACTCTCCAGTGTGAAAGACGATAGACTTGCCGGGAAAGGAGATTATCGAGAAGGTCGAAACTCTTCGAATTGCCCTCCTGCCCGTTAAAGGCGGCGACGGCCCTGTCCGCGAACGCACGTATCTGAGGGTCGCGCCGGCAGATCTCTTTGAGCCGCTTCTTTATGATCTCTTTTTCGCGCTGACGCTCGGACGCCATCAGCCTATCAGCGTCGGAATAGGGAGGCAGCCTCCGTGCGGACGTGATTATGCTCATAAGTTCGTCATAGCTGCAGCTTCCCGTATCGATCTTCTCAAGCTCCTCAATGTTAAGGGACAGGATGTCCGCGTACGTTTCAGGAAGGATCGGCAGTTTATTGTCATAGACGAGAAGAAAGAAGGCGCCCTCCTCGAAGGCCAGCCGTATATCTTTCTTTTCAAGCGCTATGCCGTACTGGTCGCCGAGCAGGGGAAGAAGGACCTTATTGCGCAGCTCTTTCTTCACGGGGTCCCAGTCGATGTCAAAAAAACCGCTGAACGGCGACGCCGGTCCGTTTTCCAGGAGGTCCATCCAGTACCGGTTCGCGCTGTCGATACACATGTGGTTGGGCACAATGTCCAGGACCAACCCCATCCCGTGCTGTTTGAGCGCATCCGTGAAGGCGTTGTATTCCTCTTCCGTCCCTATCTCCGGGTTTATCTTCGTGGGGTCCGTGATATCGTAACCATGAGGACTGCCCGGGTACGCCGCAAGATACGGGGAGGAATAGACATCACTGATACCGAGCTCCGCAAGGTAGGGAATTATCGCGGCGGCGTCCGTAAAACGAAAATTCCCGTTGAACTGCAGCCGGTAGGTGGCAACGGGTATGCGCAGATTATAGAACAGGGGCTGTTCCATTAGTTCTCCTTGCGTATCTTTCCGGGATAGAAGATGTATCGAAATTGAAGGTCTCTCCGAGTTCAAGGAAATTCTTCACCCATTGCGCCGCACCCGGGTCTCCTGCGGCGGCCTTTTCCACCACATCCGGGTACACCGAACGAGCAAGGGAATCATAGCTGTTCTGTATCTCCCAGAGATTGACCTGAACGGGCAGAAGCCGGGAGAACCCCATCATTGCCTGAATGGCATCCACCAGGGAGAGATTCAGCGGATCCTTCTGAAAACGGGCCATTTTCTCCTCAAGCCTTTTCCTGATGATCATTTCAATTCCCACGGTGTCGTACGACACGCCCCATTTCGCGATTTCCTGCACGATTCCGGCAATATTCTTTCCGTCAGCAGGGCCCTGGGACAAGGCTTTCCGCAGATCAAGATTGAGGATGAATTCCGCTGCGGCCCGGAACACATTGGGAACAGCCATGCCCGCTTCACGAAAAAAGTTCATCAGGATCCGATCATTTTCAAAAATATCCCTGTAAGTGATCTCGTATTTATCGGACGTGTCTTTGAGAAGGAGGTCCATGAGCGTCCGCTGCTTGTCCCTGAACAGACTGGTGAATGAATAGTTGTGCATGCCGAAGTGACGGTCCATCAGGTGTATGACCTCAGCAAAATCTCCCTTTTCAAAGGCGCCGGTGATCTCACCGCGCATTGCCTGAAATATATCCTCTCCCCGGTACTCCCGCGCTCCCCCGTTAAATGTGTGGCCGCCCATGTGCAGGAGTGCGAAGCTGATGCGCTCCGCATCACCCGTGATCTTCGACGCCACACGGACCTTGCCGACCGCCAGGGTCGTCTTGCCCGCCGGTATCCTGAAATAGTCTTCCCTGTCCACCGAATAACTGTAGATATCCGTATGTTCACCAAAATCCTCGAGCACCGATGATACAGCGTAGTGGACGGAAACCTTCTTGAGGTCGATGGCGACAGGTTTGACGAACCTCCGGAAGATGACGTGACCGTCCCCATACTCGGGTATGTTGCTGTGCGCCTTCGCAAGCAGGGCGGCGAAGGCCTCCTCGACGTCCCTTCCGCACACCTGTTTGGCCAGCTGTATCGCCCGGCCGGCATATTGCATGATCTGGACCGTTTCAATGCCTGAGAGTTCGTCGAAAAACCATCCGCAGCTCGTGTACATCA
The DNA here is from genome assembly GCA_937862865.1 of uncultured Pseudomonadota bacterium. Taxonomy (GTDB): domain Bacteria; phylum Desulfobacterota; class Syntrophorhabdia; order Syntrophorhabdales; family Syntrophorhabdaceae; genus Delta-02. The sequence goes on from CALMFJ010000046.1 coordinate 9,194, forward strand.
AAAGACTGTGGCGCTGGGCCTCGAGAAGCTTCAGCACGGTGGTCCTTTCATCGCCGGCAAGCACCTTGCGGCTGTGTTTCGTGAAAAAGTTGTCGAGCGTGCCGGAAGAGCGGTCCACGATACACTCTATGTAGTCATCCCGGGCTGACCATGGGTCCCTGAGATAGTCCCCGGCCCTGGCTGCGTATATCTCTGCGAGTTCGTCGCGCAGCCAGTCGAGGGCGCTCCGCAGGGGCCCCCTCCACCCCTGGTTCCACCCCGGATAACCCCCTGAATTGCACCCGCAGTCACTGCGCCACCGTTCGATGCCATGGGCGCAGCTCCATGAGGTGTTCTCGAATATCTGGACCTCGTGCTCCGCCGGAAATTTCTCCAGGTATTCGCCGTAGTTCGTCAACCTGGCCAGATCGTTACGTTCGATGTGATCAAGGGCGAACGCAAGCGCCATGTCACCAAAACGGTGATGATGGCCGTACGTTTCCCCGTCTGTAGCGATATGCATGATCTGGGGCCAGGTCCTTTGATCTGAAAAACCCGAAAGAAGTCTTCGGGCAAGGTCCTCGCCGCGTTCAAGAAGGCCCTCGAATGCGACTGCGCGGGATATAGGGCCATCGTAGAAGAAAACGGTTATCCTCTGCCCCGAGGGAAGTTTGAGAAAATACGGCCGGGTGGGGTCTATGCGGCCCCCGCTCACGTCTTTCCACTTTCGGGCACCCGTTTTTTTCACTCTTGAGGCCTGATTCGGCGCGAGGATCGTGAAGCGGATCCCTTCCCGGGCAAGGTATTCCAGTGATTCTATGTCCACAGCCGTTTCGGCGAGCCACATGCCCTCGGGGAAGCGGCTGAAACGCTTCTGAAAATCCCTGATCCCCCATATGATCTGCGTACGCTTGTCCCGGGAGTTGGCAAGCGGCATTATGATGTGGTTGTACACCTGGGCGAGGGCATTCCCGTGACCGGAGCGCTCAAGCACGCTAAGCCTGTCGGCTTCGAGGACCCCCCTGTAGACGCCGGGGGTAAATTCGGCCATCCACCCGAGCAGGGTCGGGCCGAAATTGAAACTGATCTTCGAATAGTTGCTGACAATATCGGAGATGCGGCCGTCACCGTCAAGAATCCGTGACGCGCAATTCGGTGCATAGCACTCTGCGGCTATGCGTTCGTTCCAATCGTGATAAGGGTACGCAGAGTCCTGGACCTCGACGGATTCAAGCCACGGATTTTCGCGGGGAGGCTGATAAAAATGGCAGTGAATGCACACGTAGCGGTCCATCAACCGTCATTCCTGTACACTGCTGCATTGAACGGGCCGATCCGGAAGAGCGGCGCGTCTGCCCCGGGGGCGGGCTGTTTTACGACCCCGGGCGCAGTTTCCCCCTCACCGCCCCACCGGGGCGACCCGGTATCGACGACCTTCGACCATGAACCGGGGGGCAGAGGGGATGGAATGGAGACCTCATCGTCACTGAAATTGAAGAAACAGGCGATAGCACCGGTCGCAAGCGGCATTATGACGCGCAGTGCTTTATTACCGCAAAATGACCTCGACGAAGGCCGCTTTTTCTTCATATCGCTGAACCGCAGGGAGCGGCGAAGGCCTATGAGGTGCCTGTACAGATCATAGAGCGGTGGGAAAGCCCCGGTTAAGCCCGTCTCGCGGTCCACCTTAGACTCGAGGTACGTCTGACGTGCCTGGGGGTCGGGAATGTCCTCATTCCATTCGAAAGAAAGGAACTCCTCGCGACGCCCCGTCCTGACGGCGTCGATGAGCTTTTCGTCGGAATGGCTCACAAAATAATGGAAAGGGGCCCTCTCCCCGTACTCTTCCCCCATGAACAGAAGGGGGATAAAAGGTGAAAGAAGCACGGCAACGGCCGCAACCCTCAGCTTCGCGGCCGGCACAAGACTTCCCAGCCTGTCACCCCTTGCCCTGTTGCCAACCTGATCGTGGTTCTGCGAAAAGACGACAAACCGGCCCGGCGGGACATGTTTTGACGGACTGCCGTGCCTCCTGCGGCGATACCGTGAATACTGGCCGGTATAGACGTAGCCTTCCCTGCAGGCCTTCGCCAGGTCAGCCAGTGCGCCGAAATCACGGTAATACCCGCCTTGCTCCCCTGTCAGCAGTGTGTGGAGGGCGTGATGAAAATCGTCATTCCACTGGGCGTCGAAACCGATCCCTCCTTTTTTCTGCGGCGTGACGACCCGGATGTCGTTGAGGTCGCTCTCAGCCATGAGGAAAAAGGGTTTCCCCGTGTCCCGGCCGCGGTCTTTTACTTCTGCAGCGAGGTCCTGCAGGAAGGTGCGGGCGCTGAAGTCGAAAATACCGTGGATCGCATCGATCCTCAATGCGTCAATATGGTAGTCGCTGAACCAGGCGAGTGCACTCGCGATGAAAAAGCGGCGCACTTCATCGCTCATGGGACCATCAAAATTAATGGCGTCGCCCCATGGCGCGCGGTACCGGTCGGTGAAGTAGGGCCCATAACTGCCCAGGTAATTTCCCTCTGGACCGAGATGGTTGAAAACAACATCGAGGATGACGGATATGCCGTGCCCGTGACAGTCGTCAACAAGCGCCTTGAGCCCCTCCGGCCCGCCGTAGGAATGCTGGACCGCAAAGGGAAAAACGCCGTCATAGCCCCAGTTACGCTCACCCGGGAACTGGGCGACGGGCATCAGTTCGATGGCATTCACGCCGAGGTCCTTTACATATTCGAGACAGCCCCGCAACGCTTCGAAGGTGCCCTCACGCGTGAATGCACCGACGTGAAGCTCGTATATGACGTACTCCTCAAGGGGAACGCCCTGCCACCTGGCGTCTCTCCAGGGGAAAACATTGTGGTCCACTATTCCGGAAGGCCCGTGGACGCCCCGGGGTTGTGACCGTGATGCCGGGTCCGGGAAAGCGGCGGCGGCGTCTATGATGTACCGGTAAAGATCGCCATGGCGTACATTCTCCACCGTTCCCTCGAAGTAATCACCCCGGGAACATGTGAGGGGCACCCGGAAGGTGTCCGGTCCCTCCCCGACCTCTACCGATATTGTCCCGGCATACGGCGCCCAGACACGAAAGAAAGTGGAACCGTCCCTCAAAGGCACAGCACCGAGATATAATTCGATGTCGCGATTGTTCGGACACTTCATGCGGAATCCCTTATGTTTTCAGTATAGCACATAAACAGGGCGCGGGAGGGAGACGCAGTGGAGGTGGGGGACCTGACGTATCTGCGCCATATCAAACTTTCCCTGCCCGGCCCGTGGCGTGCAATAGTAAACTTTGTTCCGGCTTCTTCAAGGACCTGCCCGGAGGGTGCACGGCCAATTTCCCCCGCGCACCCGGGTTTGAGCGTATCGTACGCGAAACCCTGACTGCCTCCGTATGAGCGACCCGGCATAGCGGTCGTTTTCTTCAGGGGCAAGCCCCCGGGGTGGCCCTGTTGTCGACCTTTTGATCTCGCCGATCAATATCGTCTCTGTTTGGCGGGCCGCCCGTTTGCAGGCACCCTGCTATCACTGCTTTGTCGTCCCGCCCGGTTCCTGCGGTTTCTTTCCGCCTGACATCATCACGAACACGACAGCGACTATGGCCACCAGAATGGCCACCCCGAAAACGATTGCCGTTGTTGACATAACAAACCTCCTTGGTTAGCGTTTTCCCCGGTTGCAGGAATCAGCGACCGGTCATTCGTCAACCTCCAGGTGAAGCTGCCTGACCAATCCTTCAATATACGGGTCATCCTGCTGCACCCATCCCTCCTCGGGGGGCCGTGTTTTGCCTTCTCCTTCTTCCCGGACCACTATCCGTTTGAGAGATTGGGCGGGAACGACCAACGAGAGGGCATACCCGAGGATCATGCTGACCGCCAGGCCCGGTATAAAATATGTGCACCCTTTCATGCCGTTCTTTTCTCCCGTCATTGTAAGAACCGGGAAAAATCCCTCCATTATGTGGATATTTTTAACAGAAAAATGCAGGTATGTCTGTCAAGCAGGCTACAAAATAAAAGGCAGCAGACCGCGAACGATCGTTTTCCTTAGAGTTCTATCAACCCTCTTGCCTTTGATACGAGCGTGTACCAGACGGAAAGGTAATCCCGGACCTGCCGCGTTATCAGGAAGTTCCTGCGGACATATTCGCGCGCTTGCTGTCCCATCCGCACAGCCATCTCGTTGTTGTTGAGGAGCTGCCGTATCCTGAAGGCCGTTCCTTCTATCGAATGGACGAGAAACCCCGTTACGCCGTGCGTTATCTGCAGAGGAATGCCTCCTGCAGCTCCCCCGATGACCGGCTTTCCCTTCCACATGCCCTCGGCAACGGTAAGGCCGAAACCTTCCTTCAGTGATTTCTGAAGGATGATCGTCGAGAGCCTTTGAAGCGCGTTGATGTCCCTGTCGCTGAACGGAGGGAGAAGAAGGATGTGAATATCGGGATCGTCCGCCGCGAAATCCCGGACCTCGTTGAGCACCTCAGCTCCCTCGGGATCGTCCGTGGCGGGGCTTCCGGCCAGGACGAGAACACAGTCGTTATACTTCCTGACCATCCGGTAAGCCATGATGACACCCGTGGGGTCCTTGAACCTGTCAAAGCGGGACACCTGCAGGATAACGGGCCTGTCCGTGGGAACGCCAAGCCGCCCTGCCGCCTCCATGATCTCCTCGTCCGTGAGTTCCTTGTTCTTATTGGAAAGAGGGTCAATGGAAGGGGGTAAGATGAACTCGTTGGGGCACATCGAGCCCGCAAAACGGGAAACGGAATAGATGGCGGCGTCAAACTTTCCGGCATACTTGCCGATCTGCCTGAAAACGTCTTCCTGCGGGTTGGAAACATCGATGTGACAGCGCCAGATCCACGCTCCCTCCGTGCGGAAAGATACAAGCGGGACCGGCTGGGGGTCATGGACGAGGACCGCATCGGCGGCAAGGTCGAGGCTGGCGGCGTTCTCCTCATTGACCTTGAAGTGGTGGTCCCACATGTTCCCGTCGATAACTTCCGTGTAACCCTGGAGGGCGTTATGGACCTTCTTGGTCATGTCGAAGAACGCATCGTCTCCCCTGATGACCTCCCACCGGGCCTTGATGCCAAGGCCCAACAGGATTGGGACCATTCTCTGCAGTATCTCCGCAACACCGCCGCCCTCGCGGGTTGAATTGATGTGCAGGAATGTCTTGCCCTCAAGATGGTCTGCAAGCTTTCTCAGGAGAAGGAGGTCCCCTCTCGGGGAGATGCCCCTGTAGGACTCTAACACGGCTGCACCCCCGTCCTTTCCATATCGGCGTTCACTTCCTCGAGTATCATCTCGGAGATATGCTCACGGATCTCCTTCGTCGTGTGCATGAAGGGATCTATGGCCCGGACCTTTTCAGCCAGCTCACTCTTCAGAAGGGCGTCCTCGATCCATCGCGAAAAATCGTCGACGCCTCCCGCAACGCGCGTACGAGCTTCGTAAAAGTGGTAGTAGATGCAGCCGTTGTCAATGAACTTCAGGGCAATGAGAAACTCTGCCAGGTTCTTGGCCCATACACCGACAGGAAAAACAAAGGTGACCGTTTCGTTGAAGAAGAATTCCTCGCCGGGCAGGGCATCGCGGGGCTCGGGAAACCCCTCGAGATAAGAGTCTATGACGGCAACGAGGGCGGCGCGGACCTCGGGCGTGGACCCGCAGGCATACGGGTCTATGTTGGACAATTGCTCCGCCAGGGCCCTCTCTTCAAGGCCTTCCCCCGCCCACTGGGCAAAGTCGTTGGTATACTCGAGGATGTGCTCCTTGAGGAAATACTGGTACGTGTGATGAAATATGGAGTCGTCGCTGACGGCGGCAATAATCTCCCTGAGCTGCCTCAAGTTGACTGCCTTCCTGCCGGTGGACTTGAGGATGCTGATGCACTGGCGGAATTCAAACGGCCGCCCTTTCCCCCCGATCATCTCTTCCATGATGCCCCCTCGCTTATATGAACGGTCCTCTGCGGGAAGGGGATCTCGATCCCCTCCGCCTTGAACCGCGCAAAGATGCGCTTGCGCAGTTCATGCTGGGCCGGGTACTGGTCCACAAATTCCCCGACCTGGCAGATCAGTGTAAAATCAAGGGAACTTTCACCAAAGCCGGGAATAAACCGCACGAAGGGCCCGGGGTCGCCAAGAAGCCCCGGTATATCGCCCACGGACCTCTTCGCCTCATCGATAAGGACCTCCTCCACCGCCGCCGGGTCGCAGCTGTAGCTGACGGAGACCGGGATCAGCAGGGACAGGCGTTTTTCGGGAAGGTAGTAGTTTGTCACAATGCTTTTTGCGAGCTTGCTGTTGGGTATGATGACCATGTTGTTGGGAAGCATCCTTACACGCGTTGTCCGCCAGGTGATGTCCTCGACATATCCTTCCTCACCCGATTCAAGCTTCACAAAATCGCCGATCCTCACAGACTTTTCCAGCAAAATGTGGATCCCGGAGAAAAGATTTGCCAGGGTGTCCTGAAGCGCGAGCGCCACGGCAAGGCCTCCGACCCCGAGGGCGGTTATAAGGGGTGTGATGGATATCCCGAGCATGTTCAGGACCACGAGACAGCCGATGACGATTACGCTCCCCTTGATCACTCCGTGCATGAGGCCTGTAGGCGGGATGGGCAGGTCCGATGTTTTCACGTAGTTGACGAAAAGCCTTCCGGCGAGATTGGCGGCCGCGAGCGTTATCGACAGCACTATGAGGACGTCTATCATCAGATGTATATAGCGGGCGTATCGTGCCGGCGTGTCTGATATGGCTATCCCGATGGAAAGGGAGACGGCCAGGCACCAGTACCACGAGGGCAGGGAGAACGAGGAAACGATGATGTTGTCAACGTGTGTCGCTGTCTTCGTGCTCCAGTGGCGCAGGAGCTTAAACAGGACGAAACGGATTGCGGCGAGGATGACAAAAGAACCGGCGGCAACGGCCAGGGGTATTATAAAACGCTGGTAGGGCACGATCATTCATCACCTGCCGTTTGCTCGTCTTTTGCCATCTTCTTGTTCTTGCGCCGCTGTGAGAAACCGATGAAAAAAGATGCCAGGACCCCGATAACAACACCCGAGAGCAGGGAAAGGAACACGACGATCGCGAGGGACGCCTGAAAGGTCCACGTGAAAAGGGAAACCGATACGGGTTGCGAGTTCTGTGTCGAGAATATCGCCACGAGAATTACGACGCAAATAATGAAAACAAGAAAACGCATTCCGCCTCCCATCCGGCTTTGCCCTGGTGATCTGTGTTGCCTGCTAGCGGTTGTCCTCCTCCACAGCCTCCTGTATCCTGTCAAGGATATCGGGCAGAGCGGCCGTGACCCTGTCCCAGCTTGATATGAGCGGAACGCCCAGGGGGTCTTTCGTGATGACCTCGGCGGCTTTCTTGATCCCGTTGGTGAACGTCTCTACGGAAAGGCTTTCTTCGTGGCGGTCGAAACGCAGACCGTTGATGGAGGCGTCGTCCTCGTACCGCTTCAGCATGTCCTGGGCGGTCCGTGCGTACGTGGCGAACAGCGTCTTGAAGAAACCGTCCGAAAAGATGATCCCTTCGGAGGCAAGGGTGCGGAAGATGGATTTACATATATCGACGCACATCTTGTTAAGGCCCTTCGAGGCGTCCTCCGGGGAAAGCTCCTGATGCTTGTGCTCGTAGTTCTCGGCGATGTCGACCTGGCACACGCGGTTTATCGAGGTATTCTTATACACCTCCGCCAGCGTCCCGACCTCGAGGCCCCAGTCGCCCGGGATCTTGTTGACCCGGGCAAGGTTCACATCCATCGAAAACTCTCCCGCCAGAACATAACGGAAACTGTCGAAGAAGACGAGAAGGGGGTGATAACCGATGATCCTCTCGAGGGCCCGTATGAGAGGGGTGACCAGGAGGCGTGTCACCCTGCCGTGCATCTTGTCGGTGACCCGCGTGTAGTACCCCTTGCAGAAATCGTAGTCCAGGCTGGGATTCGTAACCGGATAGCATAACCTGGCCAGCAGGTCCCGCGAATATGTAAGAATATCGCAATCGTGGAGTGCAATGGCATTGAACTCCCGCCGGGCAAGCACGTAGCCGTACGCCATCCAGACAGACCGCCCTTTCCCCTCAAGACCGGTGGGCAGGTCCTCGGCCTCTATCGCACGATATATCTTCTTCATCCTCTTGCCGTTGTTCCAGATGATGCTTTTTTTCTGGGGAAGGACGGAGAAGAACTGCCGGGCATTTTCGAACTCCTTGTCCGATGCCGGACCGAGGGTAACGACTATCTCCTTGATATATCTGACATCTTTTAGATGGTTCACAATGCCTGCCAGGGCCTCGCCGGCAAGTTCGCTGTAGAGCGACGGCAAGACGAGGGCTATAGGCCGCTCACGTGCGTACCGCGTAAGTTTTGACTCGATCTCTTCGAGATTGTCTTTCCCAAGTCTGTGCAGTGTTGCAACAATCCCTGTCTGGTAGAAATCTGACATACCGGCCTCCTTATTCTTTAAGTATACAGTTTATTGCAAAAGTTGTGTATTATCTGTAACCTGCTTTACACTTCTCCCCCGGCACGCGTGGTATAATGAGCATCAGAGGCGAACCGATGGCCAAACTGATAATCATCACCGATATGGACGGTACCCTCCTTGACACCGCATCCTATTCTTTCGATGCAGCCCTCCCCGCGCTCGGGCTCATAAGGGCACGGAACGTTCCTCTCATTATCTGCTCGAGCAAAACGAGGGCGGAGATAGAACATTACAGGCAGAAGCTGGGTAATACCCACCCGTTCATTTCCGAGAATGGAGGTGCTGTCTTTGTTCCAAAAGGGTATTTCAGGGACGAAATTCGACCACCCGTTTATGCCGCCGCGGAGGAGGATACGGGATACACGGTCATACGGCTCGGGGCACGGTACGAAGACCTGCGCAGGGCCCTTTCGGAACTCCAGGACGAGGGTTTCGGCGTGTGGGGTTTCGGCGACATGACCGCCGAAGAGATAGCGGCCACCACCGGCCTTCCTGAAAATGAGGCGGGCATGGCGGCAAGGCGTGAATTTGACGAACCTTTCATTTTTGACGGGGACAACGCTATGCAGCAGAAACTCGTCCGCGCTATAACGGAAAAAGGTTTTCATGTTACCCGCGGCCAGTTCTATCACATCCTGGGGCCGAGTGATAAAGGTAAAGCAGTTTCCATTCTCATAGAAATGTACCGGAAGGAATTTGGACAGGTCCGGACCATGGGCCTCGGCGACAGCCCGAACGATCTGCCCATGCTCCGGTGCGTTGACGAGCCCGTCGTGGTGGAAAAGAACGGCGGCGGGTATGATTCCTGCTTTCATGGCGAGAGCTTCAAGCGAGCGAACGGGGTGGGGCCGGGCGGATGGAACAGGGCTGTCATAGAACTGCTCGAAGGGTACGGGCGATAAACGACGCCCTCACGCAAGGGCCCGGCCCCACAAAAAAACACGCCGATCTTCCGTCACTTCACAAAAAACAGCACCATCTGCGGAAAGGCAAGTATCAGGCCAAGGGTTATCAAGTTGCAGAGAATGAAAGGCAGTGCGGCTTTATAGATATCGACCATGGTGATGTCATCGGAGACGATGCCCTTCATGACGAAAAGGAGCAGGCCGAAAGGCGGGGTGGTAAAACCGATGTCGAGGGCGATGAGCATCATAATGCCGAACCACAGGGGATCGATGTTCACCTGAAAGATAATGGGCATGAAAAGGGGCACGGTGACCATCATCATCGACACCTGCTCCATAAAACAGCCAAGGAAGAGCAGTACAGAGAGCATGAGGATAACGATCGCGACGTCAGGCAGATTGAGGGACGTAACACAGCCGATGAGCCCCGCTCCCGCCCCGGTGAATGAAATTACCTGGCTGTACCCGATGGACCCCGCAATGATAAGGAAGATCATACAGCTTGTCTTCGTGGTGGCATACAGTGCATCGAAAAGGACTTTGACCGTCAGTCTCCTGTAAGCAAGGCCCAGGGCGAACGAGCCCGCACAGCCCAGCGAGGCGGCCTCGGTCGGTGTGGCGATGCCCATGTAGATGGGCCCCAGAACAAGAACGATGACGGAAAAGAGCGGCAGTACATAGACCAGGAACTCCTTCAGGATATTCCTGATCCCGGCCCTTTCCGTTGCGTAGTCGGGTGCGATGGACGGATCGATGAGGCTCCTCGTTATGATGTAAAGTGAGTAGAGCGACGCCATGACAAGGGCAGGCAGGATCCCGCCTATGAGAATACCCGATATCGATATATGGGCAACGGAACCAAGGACGACGGCGAGGGCGCTCGGCGGGATCATCATGGCAAGCCCTCCCGTGCCGACGATAGGCCCGATCATGAGAGGCTTGCCATAGCCTCTCATACGCATCTCAGGCATGAGCGAGGAGGCCAGCAGCGCCGTATTGGAGATGGCCGAACCGGTAAGCCCCGAAAAGAAGGTTGACGTGGCGACCGCCAGTATCCCAAGCCGTCCCGGTATCCTCCCGAAGAACCTGTCGAAGACATTAAGCGCCTTATGCGCCATACCGGACCTGAAGATGATCTCCCCCATGAGAATGAAAAGCGGTATCGGTGTCAGCGTGAAATTTCCGAGAGCGCTGTACATGTTGAGGGTAAGCTGTTTGACACCCTCGATGCCTCCCATGAAAAGAAAGGCGCCAACGATATTGACAAGAAAAAAGGCAAAGGCGATAGGGAAACCGGTAAGGATAAGCAGGATGAAGCCACCAAAAAAGAAAAGGAGGACTGTCCACCATTCCACGGCGCTATTCCCCCTGCCCGATATCGGCAAACAGCTTTATCGCGAACTCAATGGCGAGCAGGGCCATTCCCAGCGGAATAGGCATGATGACCAGCCATTTGGGGACTTCGATGGCCTTGATGACAGGAATGCCGAGCGCCATCTGCTCGTACGTAACGATCCCCGAAACGATTGCCAGCACGGACGCAACGATGATGCCGAGCACATCGGTCGCGACGGTGCATGCCTTCCTCGATGCGGGGCCCAGGCGGCCGGCAACGATATCGAGCGTTACGTGCCCTTTCTGTCTGAGCACCCAGGCGGCACTCAGAAAAACAAAATAGATCTGGAGATATTCCGATATCTCGACAGTCCACATGAGGGGCCGGCCGAACAGGTAGCGGCCCAGAACTTCATAACAGATGGACAGGGTTATGAAAAGGACGCATGCCGCGGAAAAGGCGGCAAGTCCGCCGAGGAGCTTTGCGAACAGGCGGCCCAGTTTCACCGCTCCATCAGTTTCTTCAAAAGTTCACCGGTACGGGGAGTCTTTGCCAGGACCTTTTCCCAACCAGCCCGGTACGCGGTATCGAGGTAGAAATTCCGTTGGGCACCTTGAAACTGTATCACTTTGATCCCCCTCAATGTCAGGAGCTGCCTCTCCTGCCCGGCGATCTTGCGGGAAATATGATAACTTTCCTCCTCCGCCTCTTTCATGGCCTGACTGATGTGCTGCTGTTCCTTTGAGCTTAAGCTCTCCCATCTCTTTTTGTTCATGAGCACGCAGACATCGGTCTGGTAAAAGCCGGGTTCGATGATGTAGCGGATCACCTCCTGCCACCCCATTTCGTGCATACCAATGGCGGGCCACCCGAACCCGTCCACTATGGCCCTCTCAAGCGCCACATAGACCTCGCCGGGAGCGGTGGTGACCCCGACCCCGCCCAAAGCCTTGACGAAGGGTTCATATATGGGCGTCACCCTGATCTTGAGCCCCGTGAGGTCCGGTTTGCCCACCGGTCTTTTCAGGTACAGATGATAGCTTACGCCGCCGGCCAGTTTACCGAGGTAGACAACGTTGAGCCTCTCCTCCATGAGCTGCCGGTAGAAGGCGAATATACCGTTCTTCCGTTCGTCCATCGGCGAATAGGGGGACAGTTTCATGGCATCAGCTTCGGGAAGCTGGGGGACAAAATACGCGGCCGGCAGGAGTGCCACATCGACGACACCCCTTCTGACGGCCTCGATCTGCTCAAAGGGCGGTATTGCCTCGGGCCCGCCAACGAAGGTGAAGCGCACGCCGTATTTCGCGTCCCGCGAGACAGCATCCGTGAAGATATGAAATTGCCTCACCCAGACGGTATTCGTCGCCGCGAAGGTGACCGTCTTAAGAGGTGATGCGCTTCGGGAGGACGGCAGGAAAAAGAACAGGACGAGAAGGACGGTCCCGCATGAAACGGCAAGGCGCCTGTATCGCATTTCCCTATTCATCCGACTCCACGAACGACCCGAGCCTCTCCGGGTCGATGATCGTGTACTTACGGCGTCCCTTGGTGATGAGCTTCAGCCGGTCCAGGTGATTGAGAACGTTCGTTACCGTCACCCGGGACAGGCCCGTGATGTTGGCAAGGTCCTCGTGGGTGATCCTCTTCTTGATAAGAATGCCGCCGGGGGCAGGTTCGCCGACCTCCTGCATCAGTTTCAGGATTATATGGGCAACCCTTCTCTGCGCGTCCAGGAAAGAGAGGTCTTCCACCTGGAGGCCAAGGAGCCTCAATTTCCTGATAATAGCGGTGACGATAAGCAACGACACTTTGGGATGTGTTTTGATGAGCGCCTCGGTGTCATCGATGCTGATAACATGGATGTCGGATTCTTCGAGGGCCGTAGCCGTTGCAAAATAGGGAAACCGGTCAAAAGCGCCGCTTTCGCCGAAAAAGGTGTTCTTTTCCTGGATAGCGAGTATCTTCTCCGACCCGTTCGCCCGGAAAATGCTCACCTTCACCCTGCCCCGCCCCACAAAGTAAAAATACCTGCTTCTCTCACCCTGCATATAGACGATCTGGCCATTCTCGTACCGTCTGACCCGGGATATGGCCAGAAGGGCCTCAAGCTCATCTTTGTACGAGCCCACATTGTCCGTCACGTAGGGCGAATCCGGAATATACGGCATCACGTCTCTATTGTCAGCCATAACAGATACCTTTTTTTAATTAGATAGCATGAATGTAGCCTGTTTTACAGAAAAATGTCCCGGCAGGCGTTAAATACAACAGTGTGCACGGTACGATGGGAAAATAGAAAAGGCGCCGGTGGAGCAATGTTTGAATGTTGTCCCTTGAACTCATTTTACTGATATTGATATTCCTGGTCTCTTTCGGGATCATAGCTCTCGCCGTCGTTCATCTGTGCATGAGGTACCGCAAACCCCGGTCGGGAAAACCCTGAAGGCGGTGATGAAGGATACATCGCCCCTCCCGGGATGACATAGAAAACACAGGGCAATTTGCCCACTCCGGTGCCGGGGGAGATCGCTTATCGGTCTCCCCCGGTTTTTTTCAGGAACGAAGTGCCCCGTGCTGCCGGCACGGTGATACGGCCGGCAGGGAACCACATTACCGTCTGCCTGTCCGGGGGGAGGGATAAAAAACCCTCGCATT